>NZ_JBRREF010000005.1:0-111277 GCF_056760135.1 Stenotrophomonas sp. STEN023
GAAGAAGATCTTAGGCGGCCTGACACCGGCCGCCTATGCCCAACAGTTGGCGGCCAAAGCCGCTACGATTAAATCTGGACTCTAAAGGGCCCCGCTACTGAAAGCGGGGGGACGTCGTCATTACACCCCTCCCGCAATGGGGCAAAGCACTCTTCCTCAGCACTATTTGGATGGGCTTGAGTCGGCCATGGCAGCAGCTTGGGGCTAAACAGTTGCCCTTCGGTGACTTGATTTGGCACCTTTGAGTCGCCCCGGCCGGTCGATTTGACCGGCCGTCAAACCAGCAAGCTCAAGCCCATAGATGCTCATTCCCAAAGGGACGGCGAACCCGGCCTGGTGAACGCGTCCTCATACTGGGCACCACCAGGGTTCACAACTTCCTCATTGAAGCGGACAAGATCCGCCGGATTCACTGCAGCGTGACAGCTTCCGGATGAGGTCGAGGAGCGCTTGATCGACCAGTACCCGGAGGACGAGACAGCCACAATTGAGATGATGAACGCGTGGCTCATCCACTTGGGCGTATTGCCGCGCGAGCAGCTGCTCGGGATGGTCTAGGCGCCCCGCCAGCAGCTGCTGCCGCTGGCCGGGCACCCTGTTCCGCCTATCAATATCCTCGCTGCGTTGCGCCACGACGTACTCTGCCCAACAAGTTGAGCAACCACGCGAAGTCAAACGCCCATGGGGCGATTCGACCACCGATTGCGCATGCAACGGAGATCACAACGGACGCCGCCAAGACACAAAGGACCTTGACCAGTTCACTCAAGCCAACCACCGCCGTCACCAAGCCCAAGGCCGACATCGCTTTCAACACATAAATGTGTCCAATGAAGATAGCCATGGATTGCCGCCCTAGCTCTCCCAACCAAGCGATGCGGGGAACGAGCATGAATAGCCCCAGCGCACCGGCAACGCCCGCCAGCAGCTGCAGGGAGCGCAGACCGGCGCCGGCAACCCACGACGAAGCGAATTCGCTGTAGGGCGTGTGCCCCCACAACCATTGCAGCAGCTGCCCGCGCGTGACGTAGGCGAGCAACCCAACGGCCACCAGCAGCACGGCACCAATGACTGGGTTAATCGCTGGGATGCGCATCCCTCTGCTCTTTCCATACAGATGGCCAAGTACGAAGAAAGGCAGGAAGCTCGCGGCGCGTCCCATCGACCATCCATCGTCGAACTCGCTGCCCATCCCGGAAGCCAAGCTGATGCCAATGGAGACCAGTAAGGGGAAACCGGACGCCAGCAGAACCGGCAACATGAGCCGCCAACAACACAGGCTCATCAGATACCAGAGCGCCCAATAAGGGTCACCTACCGAGTAGGTGAAGGGCTCATGGGCAATGAAAGACAGCCCGCCTTTTAGAACCAACTGATGTACCAGATAGGGCAACACAACGCCCGCGAGCAACGCCTTCGACCGCCGAGCGTCGACCACTTCGGAACAGACAAGTCCGGAAAGCAGGACAAATGCTGGCATGTGTAAGAAGTAGATCCAGCGATAGACGATCTGATCAAAGTCAATCGGAATCCACTCAACCAGATGCCCGAATACCACCAATATCATCAGAATGTACTTGGCGGCGTCGATCCTTGAGTCGCGCATTTCGTCGAGTCCGTGCGGGAGGGGGCGAGACTCTACCCAATGGTTCGCGCACACGCAGCGCCTGCAACTAACTCATTCGAGCTACCCAAAGGAACTCCCCACTACCTCCAGAAACAGAATCCACCCGAAAACCGTCCGATGTCAGATCCGAGACCCGAAGGTCAGTGGCGCCGCTGATAGTTGTCACCTGCGGGGCGGGCACCTGGTTGCACGAAAATGGAAACGTGACCGGGGCACCGACCACACCTTTGCAGCAATCCTCACTCTCGACGACGTTGAACGCCCCATCGGGCTTGATCGGACTATACCGGTACTTCTTCCCACACCGAAAGGTACCGTTCTCATGCAGCGTCAGCTCAATGACTTCTTGCGTGCCCGTGGTCCCGGTCACTGCATAGAAGAGCTTTCCATCGTGGAAGCACAGCCCCTGCGCGACGCCGTAGTGCTTACCTGTGTAGACCTGCTTGATCAGCGCGGTCCCGTTGTACTCGTCAGCCGCCTTCCCTGCGGCGAACGTGCCCCAACGATTGAGATCCAGGCCGGTTGGATCGCTGAAATCGTTGTCTCCCATGCCTAGGACGACCTTGAAGAAGCGGATGGGCCATAACCCTTGCCTCCCCACCAGCATGTAAAGCACGTTCACGTCCTCGCCCCAGCAGCAGACCGAGCCGGCGCCGCCGATCTGCTTGACCACCGCGCCTCCTTCCTCCACAAAGAACTCAACCGACACACGGGGCGTTCCCACCGGATCATTGAAGTCCAGCACCACGCCATCGGTGGCGTTGTAGCCGCTCGCATTGAGCAGCAGGTCAACACGCGGCAACCATGTGTTCGCTCCCTCACCGTTGCCAAGGCACAGCACGTCGTTGCGCATGTTGTAATCAACCGAAGCCGCATGCCCGAAGTTGTGGGTCATGTTGCCCGCACCAGGGAAGCCGGCCTCCAGGTTGGCCCAATAGCGGATCACCGAACCGAAGGCGCTGTGGTCGTCCGCGCTGCCGTTGAAGACCCATATCGTGTCCCTGACGATGGTCATGCCTTGGGCGGCGAATTTGCCGGTAATCGTGATCGCCCGCGACTCGGTGGATTCCGCCGGGCTGTCGGCCTGCGCGAAGTCAGGCAACTGAGCGGCTTGCACCAACGGCAGCAGTTCGCCAGCTACAAAAACACCGTTCTTGCGCATCAGTAGGGTAACGAACTGGCCCGGCCTTGGTTCGTTGTTCCCTATCTTGCGAACAGCGTTCATGTCCCAATCCCATACCAAGACCTCGTTGTCAGCGAACGTCCAGAACGCCGTGACCGCACCTGTCGTGCTTGGATCAACGCGCTTTACAGTCTCCGCATTCCAGCCGATGGCGTACAGGGTCAAGCCACTTGCCTCAACTGTTGCGCCATTGACCGAGATCGCCGATGTCGTCCCAGGCGCGCGCGAGAAGACAATGTGCGAGTACAGGAGTTTTGTTCGGGTATTTATCCGATCAACCGCAGCCTTGGCGTTGATGGAATCAAAGGCGTTGCGCTTCTCCACCAGCAGACCGGCATCGGCCCATCCGCCCGTACGGCAATTTGCCAAGACCACATGCGGCATTGGCTTGGCGACATTGTTGCCGTACACCGCCACGGTGTTGGTGACCAGATCCCATAGCAACACCGAATTCGCAGGAACCGAGAAGGGATCGGGCATCTGTGCAGAAGGCTTCTGAGCCACCTCCTTGCCTGTGCCCGCCGCTAAATATAGGGAAGTACTGGCCAAATTAATCGTTATCGGAGCCGACCCTGCACTGATGATGCCGTTCGTGTACCACGGTGAACAAGCCAAATGAGCTGCCTGAAGGTCCTCAGTCGTCCGCGTGATAGCCCCCATCAGCAGTCCAGCCACGATCTGTCCTGCCTTGTTGTAGGCAAGCAGTGCATGCTGCAGCGGACGCGCAGCGCCGTTGGCCTGAACCTGCAGTGCGTTCGTAGCCAGATCCCAAATCAGGATCTGCCCCGATCCGATGGTGAAAGTGGCCTCCTCCTCGAGCGTCAGCTCGTAGTGCCGGCTTGCGCCCGCCCGGCGGTCCCGTAGGCCGATGCCACCGGCCCCAAACACCAGCCCCAAGGCACCCGCGCCTGCAGGAACGTAGCCCTTGAACAACGAGTTTCCGCTACCGCTGCCGTTGAGCGTCAGCGTGTTCAACTCGAGCTGCAGGTCGACATTGGTCAAGTCGGCTTTATCCGCCACCACGTCCGAGCGCAGCCACTGCCATGCGGCGCCCGTCCACCGGTATTGCCCCGAGTTGGGCACGGATACGCCGCTCACCGGGTCCAGGTGCGTGCCGCCATCGCCAATGACTTGGGCACCCTGCCCTGCGACCGAACCCGGCTTGGCCGCAAGGGCCGACCACGTGCGCTCGACGTATACCGACGCCGACGCGGTAATGGCACTCTCGGCATAGGCCTTGGCATCGGCACTCGAACGCTCGGCCGCCTCCGCAGCGCCCACGGCGATGGGAGCGGACAGTTCGACCCCGCGCCAGGTCTTGCGGGCCCTACCGACTGAAAGCGGATCAAACAGCGCGGCGCCGGCAAGCTCCAGTCAAGGAGTTCCCCCACGGTCAGCGTGATCAACGTGCCATCGCTAGTGGCCTGCTCGATCATGCAGCTGGTGGTACTGCTACCCGGTATGTCGTCAGTCAACTTGATGCGGTCGCCGTACTGATACGCCAAGGCCATCAGCTCCGTGCTGCAGCTGTGGCTCAGGCGCTGGCCCTGATGTTTCAGCAGCCGGCGCATCCCGATGCGGTAGGCCCGGTCCCGCGAGCCCACGCCATCCAACGTGAAGGCTTCCACCCGGCGCGGCGTGTCCGCACCCGGCAGGCGGCATTCAACCGTTTCCGCCGACCAGCTCACGCCGTCGGTATAGGTCACGTCGACCCCGTCAAAGTCATCGACCCCGGGCGCCTTAAACGCTGTGGACAACGGCGTAAGCATGCGCTGCGGGGTGATTGCCCCGCTCCACTGCTTGATGCCCTCCCGCCCGACGGAACAGCGCCCTTCCGATAGCAGGAAGTAGCCCATACCGGCTTCCGCGATGAGCCGCAGGGCATCCAATCCACTGGCGTTGCCACGCTCGGCCACGTAGTCCAGAAACTCGCCGCGGGGCGTCCAGACAGCCGCCTCAAACTCATCAATCGTCGCCCGGTCCACCTGGTCATCGGCGAGACCCAGCGAGTGCAGCACGTGATAAAGCGCCCCGCTCACCGTCCGCGCCTGACCATCGTCGTAGACCCGGGTAGCCATCACATTAAAGCGCCGGTCCGACTGTGCCCCGAGGCGGTTGCCGGTAGCTACGGTGACTCCGATGGTGGTCATGCCTTCATAGCGGGTTGGGCGCTGGGAAAGCCGCGCGCGCAGGCCCTGCCAGTAAACGGCATCGCGTGTTGAGCTGCCGCCGCGTGCGGTTACCCGCCTCACACGCACCTCCACTTGCGCCGGCTGGCTCAATGTCACCCGCTCTGTGTACCCGCGCGCATCGGCTGTTTTCTCCCTGTATCTGTGCGAGCGGGTTATCCATGGACCACCTGAGCCATAGAGTCTCCATGCCACCCTGAGCGTGACCGTCTTGTATCTGCGTTTGCCCTTGCTTGTGTAGTGGATCAAGCCGGAGCTGAAGTTGAAGTCGTACTCGAATGCAGTGGTCGTTTCCCCATCAGGACAGACCAGGAACGGACCGAGCCAGGTCTCGCCCTCCTGCAAGCCGGTGACGGCAAATTCAGTGGTCATCCGTTGAACCCAACCTGGCCAGCCAACGTCTGGAACGCCGCCCTCGGTGAGCCGCTGCACCGTCAGGGTCAGCCCTGACACCGCGACGATCCGGTACTCACTGCCACCGCGCCCCATTGCCAGCACCACGGGGCCCGGCGGCAGGCCACCGAAAGCGGTACCGGTGGCGCTGTCATAGGCCAAGGTGATGCGCGGGGCTTGTGCCGGCGTACCGCCCACCGTCGCAACACCAGGTACCACAGCCGGCGACGACCCGAACAGCTCCACCGGGAGGCCAGCATGGGTAATCGCCCCACCCGCAAACGGGCTACCTGCCTCTGCGATGGACAGTACGCCAGCAGCCACAGTGGCGACCAAGGTGCCCCCAGCGAGTTGATCGTTGATGGCGGCCAGCAGCACGCTTGCGGTGATGTAGTCGGCATCCAGCACCACCGGATAGGTGACGCCTTGCCACTGGATTTCGAAGGCCACGGGGCTGGCACTGAAGTCGTGGCTGGTAACCGGTGCAGATCCATTCAACGCAGCGGCGCTGCCGCCCACACCAGGCACCGCAGGCATCCCCGGGCTATAGCTGGCTATGAACAGGCTGTAATCCGCTTCGCTGTAGGTCAGCAGCACCGGCATGCCAACAAAGGGGGCCAGCTCATCGACGGCTGCACCCGACAGCGAAGTGAAGAGCCCACTCGTCTGTGCAACGTAAACCGCCGATGCCTTCACGGTCAGAATGGCACCGCGCACCCACTCTGATGGCACTGATGTGGCTGGGCGCTCGTCTCCATCATCGTCGGTTGCCGTCGCACCGTTCAGTGTCAGAACATCGCCCACCACGGTGACGGAATCGGCATTGATGCTGGTCTCTGTGTCTGCCGTATCTCCCAGGTCCAAGCCGGCCGAGCCTGACGTGGTCGACCCGACTTCGGTGGAATTGAACCAGTTCTCCGAGCGCGCATCTCCGGCCACGTTGGCACCAGGCGGATAGACGCTCACACTTACGGTGTCGCCAAATGCACTGACGGGCGTGTTCCCGATCCGCATACCGCCAGACGGCACCACGTAGCTCCCGCGCCCAACCGCGAGGAACATGCTCGTCTCGTACTTGCCCGGTTCCTCTCGGAATCGAGACACCGGCTGTACCAAATAGTCCGGGTACACGCGGCACCGCCCAAGGACCTCGCGAATCGGTCCACCCAGCTTGGCCGTGTTGGCGTTGGCCGGGTTAAGACTGGGCGCTGTCCCTTGCGGGTTGTTTGAATTAGCACCACGCATCGCCAGGAAGGCGTATGCCGTGAAGGCCAACGAGACCCCCGCCATCACGATGGCGGCCACACCCCGAGGCACCGGATAGATGCGCACGTCGCTTCCGGCATCGATGACAGCATCTGCCCACGCTTCGGGCGCAAACGGGCACCCGTCAACCTCCAGCTCGATGGGTTGCGGCCCGCCGGCTCGATAGCCTTCGACATTGGCGACAAGCCACGCGCCCACTGTGGTGCGTTCGTGGTCATGGCATTCCAGCGGCTCGCCCGGCAGGCGGGACGGATACACCCGGATCATGCGTAGTACTCCACCCGTGCGTAGCGCCGCTCGAAGCGCGCCAGCGGCAGCACAGTGACGTTGTGGGCCTCGTTGCACTCCAAGGCACACATTCGCCCGTCCACGGTCAGCAGCACCGCCACGTGCGTTACCAGAGAGCCGGAATAGCAGAACGCCACCGCGCCATCAGCCAGGCCACCACCGTGCCGCTCTTGCGCCGCTGCTGCCGCCAACTCCGGCAGCTCTGCGACACCCGCACCGGCGTACTCCGGCCATGCAGGGCAGCCAAGATCGCGGCGGACCTCCTGCACAACCCCGTAGCAGTCCAGCTCGGGATACAGGCGCCCACCAGCCACCCAGACAACGTCCAGGTACTTTTCAAGATTCAGTTTGTTCATCAGAGGTACCGAAGCCCGGGATGCTTGCTCAAGGTGTAGCGATCACGCGGCCATGCCGTGTCCAGAAGGTTCATGTAGCCGGCTACCAACTGCACCTCGGTGGCAGACCATTCGCCTGACTTAACCGCCAAGGTGTAGGGCCGCTCGGCAGGTGCAGCGTGATCGGTTGAAACGTACTTGCGGTATGTCAGTAACATCTGCTGCCGCTCAGCCAGTGCCTGCCGAATTGCTCCGCTGGCCTCGCCTGTGATGTTTGAAATAGCGAACTTCAGGTCCTGTGTGCCATCAGCGTTACGTGTCGGCAGCGCGACGTCCATGCCGCAGGCGAGGAACGTCACGTACACCCCAACTTCGGTGAAGGCAACAACTTCCTCCCATCCTTTCGTCAGGTAGTAGCGTTGCGAGCCAATGTCAATCTGCACAGTCTCGTGGATCACGTCCGATCCACTGGAGGCATAAAGCCGATTCAAGATCGTCATGACCATTCCCAAAAAGAAAGCCCCACTTTCGTGGGGCTTTGTCGACTTCTATTTTTGCTTTGCCTCAGGTGGTGTCACCGTTCCATTAATGCTCCAGCCCTTTCCCGACTCCTCAGTCTTCTTCTCAGCCACCACCACTCTGCTGGCTTCCACCAGTTCCACCTTCCCCCCTGCGGTGTAGGACACCGGGTTCTGGATCTCAAGCTGAGCACCTGTAGTTTTCCCATCGCTATCTTTAACAGGCGCGTAAACCGCTCGTTGTCGAAGCACGTATAACCAGGGCTCAGGCGTAACCTCGTAAGCAATAGAAACGCTAGAGTTCGCAGGAACCAGGTTGATCTTTTGCTGGAGACCCGCAGTTTTATCAGCAACAGCGGCGTACTCGCCTAGCTCCAGCACCTTCGAGAAGTAGTCAGTAAATGGAACAAGGCTTGCGAACGTCTCGACCGTCTTGCTCTCCACCTCTGCTGTCGACTTACCCAGCGTACCGTCGCTAGCGATCTCAAATGACGCAGAAGCCTTACCGATCAGAGGACGGCGGGTATTTATGTAGTACTGATCCCCCGAGATCTCAGTCCTGACCACCACTTGATTGGAAACGAGCACAGAATTCTCGTCCGTAGAATTCGCACACATCCTGTCTTGCAGTGCAGGGTTTCCGCACACATGCCAAGCCGAAGAGTTTCCACGAACTAGGCTGTCTACAGCATCTCTGAAAGCCGGAGCACTTCGCACACCATCGCGTTCGAGCCTCTCCACAATCGACTTTAACGCTTGGTCAGCTTGCGAGCTTGGTAGCACATCGAAGGGGACTCCCGGCGCCCTGTGTTTCTTGCCATTGATGCTCAATACGTATTGGACCTTCCACCTAGTCTGGAGCAGCTTCGTCTCCTGATAGACAATCGGAACGCGCGTCAGAAACGGAACGCCTTTCACATCCACCTGATCTGTGCCGCCCGAGCTGCCTTGCTTTGTCACTTTGTAGACGCCGCAGCCTGGCAAACAAATACAAGAAACAACCAGTAAAACTGGAAAGAGTTTCATGCATCCCCCTGTTCGGCAGCGTCATGCCACCGCTTCGCGCGTTTTATCACATATTCTTCACAGAATCAGCAGACACCAATATCCCGCCCCGGGATGCATCTCCGTAAGAAAGGGTGCTGCGCAGTCGATCTCTGTATTGTCGCTACATGTTCAGTCAATCGGCCACTCTTTGTTCATCGCCACATCTAGAACGTCGGAGTTAATTGCGACATCTGGATAGGCAGTCGTGCCGTCCGGCAACAGTGGACGCCGGAACAGCTCGATGGTGGCGCTGACCTGCCAGAAGTCGCCCTCTACCAAGAACGGGCCGTCGTAGAAGCTCTCTGTAAACCTTGCTCGGAAATGGTCCATCCCAATAGGCGTCTTTAGCTTCAACAGAAACCAAGCCGTACCATCGTAGAGATCTTCCTGCACCCATTTCTCAAACAAGGCAGCCTGCACATCGGTCGCAAACAGCCAGGACAAGTTCACCCGACTCGGTGTGCTGGTGTAGTTCCGGCGGTTGATAGTTGCTCCGCTGACGAACCGCGAAGAGACCATAGGCGAGATCGGCTTGAATCCATACCCATCTCGCAATGGCACCGGCATCCATGCTGGACAGGGCACTGCTGCTGCCATAAACACCTCAGTGTGATTTCCGCCGTTCTACCTGACTTGGCGCGATACGTTGTTGCCGGCGCGCAACCCCTTACTGACTGCGCCATTCCCGCTATAAAGCTCTCCCGCTACACGACGAACAACTCGCGCTTCGCTTGCCGCGTTGTTTTCGGCAAGGATCGACCTTAATGCCGCCATCGTTCGAGCATCGGGATCGCCACTGATGAATATCTGTGGTGCAAAAGTACTCTGGCCACCAGATGCTCCGGCACCGCCGCCACCTGCCGCGATTCTGTCGAGGGTGGCGTCCATCTTTGCTGCTGTCCCCGCAGTGAGCACCCGCTCCCCCTTTTCCAGCAGCCATGTACCCTCCCGCGGCACGGAGTGGATGCCATCGTGGGCCATGCCAATTGCAGAGACCTCGCCTACCAAGTCGGCTACCGCGGCACTTGCGGCCGCCATTGCGGCAAGGTTCGCTGGAAAAGGCAGGCCGCTTGAAAGAGCCGAACTCACTGCATCCTTTGCAGCGAGTGCTGCCTTTGCCAAAGAGAACGTCTTGCTCACGGCGAAAGCTGCGCGGTAGATGTTGGACTGTTCTCCTAATGAACTACGCATGATCTCCGCGACAGCACCGAACCCTTGTTCGGCTGCCGTCAGCATCACGCTCTTTCGCGCAGCATCAATGTCCGACATGGCGGCAGAGTATTCGGCATAGGCCGCGAGAGCCTGGGCGTCATATTCCGCGTTGATCGACGATTCGGCCAGTCGCAACGTGTCGAGCATATGCACCCTCTCGAGATACCACGCCTGCAAAACCTCCTGCTGCTGGTCAATCTTCTGAAGTTCCCCACTTGCGCCACCGTACAGGGCATCAGCACCCCTGGACTTGGGTGCGTCACCACCGGCAGACAGGATCTTGGCCAAGGTTGCGTTGTAGTTGTCATCTGAGACGACACCCTCGCCCTTTGCTTCGTTGAGCACGCGTAAGCGCTCACGGGCTAGCTCGAGTCCCCTCCCGTCTACATGATTTAAATCGGACTGGACCTTCAAAATATCCTGCAAGGCGGCTTTCTGTCGGTCCTGGGCGTCCAGTTGTGCTGCTTGGGCGCGAAGCGACTCTGCAAGATCGGAGTTCAATCCTCGAAGATTGCCATGCTCGATCTGGTAGGAAACTTGTGAGAGTCGAGATTTCTCACCGTACAACGCAATCTGCTGGGCCAACTGACCATTCAGGGATTCGAAAGCCCGAGCCAATGTCTGAGCCTCCTTTTCGCCTTGGCTGAGCGGGCCCTTCTCTGAGCTATTGAACTGTTTGTCGATCCGGCCGTTCGATTGCTCGATCAACCTCTGCATCGACCCGTCGAAATGACGAGCATCGCTGTCGGCGAGCCTGTTGTACTGCGCGATGATCTTCAGGCGGGCTGCTTCTTTGGCAGTAGCTCGGTCGAGACCCGCTACCTGCGCATTTATAGCCTCCGCAGCAGCCTGTTCGGAAGTCCTGCGTTCCTGCGCTACGGCGGCGAGATCACGTGCAGTCTGCGGATCAAGCACCTGACGTTCGTCGATCGGCGTGGGCAGGGGCGGCATGCCGCGCATAGCTACAGCTGCCCCGTTCAAGGCTTCGGTGAGCGACGGTAGGCCCATTGCTTTCACAACAGTGCCGCCCGCAAGCCCCAAGCCAAGAAGGTCGGTCAGCCTCGGCAAACGAGACAAGACTCCCCACTCCCCCGCCAAGTCGACAACGGCGCTGGTGAAGTTACCTAGCGCCCCCCACGCGCCACCAATGTCGTCCTTGATGTCGCGCCAGCCCTTCGACATCGCCGGCATTGCGGCTTCCGTACGGTTCGCTACATCGTCCAGGTGGCTAGCGTAGATCTGGATGGCCTCGTTGGCCGCCTCCTGAGAACGTCCCTCGTCTCGCAGGACGGTGATGCGCTGCAGCTGCGCAGCCGTCAAGAACCGCTCCGCTTCGTTGAGCTTCAGCAGGCCCTCAACCGGATCTTTGGAGATGGCCTCAAATGCGCCGACTGTTGCAGCAAGCGAGCGCCCAGCAGAAGCCTCCATGCGTGCAGCCACAGCCGCCACCAACTCGAACTGCTCACCTGCATAGCGACCTGCCTTCGCTGTTTCGGTCAGCGCCGCCACCGCGCCACCATGGGTCACTCCGGTCAGCTTGTCGATGCTGCTGGCCAACTCCACGAAGCCCGCAGAGCCAACTGCCGCCATCTGTCCGCTAAGGATCTGGGCCTTATGAAACTCGAACAGCTGATCCTCCGACTGCTTGGCGGCGATAACCAGTGCACCCAGCGCCGCTGCCGCCACCGTCAGCGGGTTGACCAAGCCCAGCACGTAACTCCCAACCGCTCGAGCTGCAGGGCCGATGCCGCCGAATGCATCCTTCAGCTGCCCGCCCTGCTGGATGGCCACCATCCACGCCGGCTGGCCACTCAGTAGACTAGTGGTGATGTCGGTCACCTGCATCGGGACCATGCGCAGGTTGGATTGGAGCTGTCGTGCGGACATCCCCATCCCGTTCTGAGCGTTGGTCGCGTTCAATACCGACGCGCGCATAGCGTCAATCTTGGCCTGGTACTGTTCGAACACAGCAGAATTAACCAAGCCGGCCTTGTGGGCTCGCTCCAGCCGGTCCTCGATTGCAGCCAGTCGGTTGAGCGCGCCGATGGTGGGATCAATCTGCCCCAGTAGCTGCTGCAGGTTGATCGTCTTCGCCTCGACCGCAGCAGCTGCCTGTCGGGTTTCATTCGCGGTTCGGGCTTCGGCTTCCTGAATTGCCCTCGCCTTGGCAACCATCCGTTCCTGTTCGGATCCGACCCTGGCCATGACCGCGACTCGGGAGTTGTAAGCAGAGGTGGCCTCCGCTGCCGCCTCGGCCAAAGCCCGCTCCGAAAGATTGGCGCCGCGCATGGACTCAGCATACTCAAGCGCCTGCTTTGCGACGCGGGCATAGCGACCATCGTCGTTGATAGCTTGGTCCAGCGACACCCCGACCTTATCGGCGGTCTTAGCCAACGCCTGATAGTCCTTCTCAAGTCGCTCGGCCGCACCACCGGTTCGTGTAGCAGCGGCAGCGTTCTCATCGAGTGCTTTGGTGCTTTCGGTCAAGCCGCTCGAATCGATCCGGAAGCCAAGTTCTGCGATATCCGCCATCTTCATTAGCTCCTTTTGTTCGACTCAAGCGCCCGCGCGTGAGCGGCGGCTTGTTCTTCACGTACGGCCCCGAGGTACCGGTCATCCATTGCCATCAGCATCTCGACCTCCTGGGGCAGGACATCCACCAGCAACAGGCGCTGCCAATCACCCACGTCAGCAAACGTCAACGGTTGAGGCCCACTATGCCGCCGGCCAGACAGCTGCCAGAACCAATCCCAGACATGCGCGGTCTCCTCCGGAATCTCGACCTCCGGTGACTCCTCCCCGAATCGCGCGTTTCGAGCACGGCGGGTCTCTCCATTCCCATCAGGCATGTCATACCTGACAGTCAGGTACACGGCGTCAGCTAAGCCCCTCGCCAGGGCTGCGAAAAAACTCGGCACGATCGTTGAGGGCAACGTCGACCTGCTCGCTCACCCATGGAAGCTCTCTAAACAGCTGCCGAAGGGCCTTCTCCGTGAACTCAGGCTTTTCGCCGTGGAAGGTCAAATCACCCTCCCATCGCCATCCACCGACTGATGCGACGAGAAGGTCCGTCCGGCCTGCCTCAAGCTTCTCCGCAGTGATCTTGCCGCGGGTCAGCATGCGTTCGTTGGTCGCTTTTCGTGACGCCGCCCGCACTTGGGCATGGCTGTCTGGAAGTATGGTCAGCACCAAGCCAACAGGCTCGTCAGTAGCCGGGTGCTTGATCTCGATGCCGCGCTCCGCGGCGACGATGTTGCTCAGTTCACTCATAGCTTTGATCCATGATTTTGATTCAGAAGGTCGGCCCGCTGAAAGACGCTCAAAACTGCTGCGTCCAATCCACCTCGTGAGTAATCAAGGTCCCGCAGGCGCGGTGACGATGATCGGGGCTTGGTTAAGTGCGACGGTGAACGTATTGAGGCGAAAGTCTTCGTTCCTTCCGCCAGGCACGTTGGGACCAACAACCAAGCCGCGCCAAAACTCCAACGTCCCATCAGAACGCTCGATCTTGAACGCGTAGCTGGCCCTGACCAAAGGTGATCCAGCAGCGCGCATAGCGGCCTGGCCGGGATCGGCAAGATCCTCAGCCATTTCCACGGCAGGATCACCTGCATTGGTTATGCCCTTGCCCTTGAGCGACACAATGGTGTCTAGCGTGTCGTAGCTGACCACGTTGGTGTTGATACCTCGCTCACCCAGACTGCCCACCTTCCTCACGTGGACATAGGTCAACGCGGCGAACGCGGACGCATCCAATTCCTCGTTCTGGGGCGTGATGCAGATATGCAGCTTGTCGCCGCTGTTGGTTTGGGCTTCCGACATTTATAAATCTCCTCGCGATGGGCAAAAAAAAGCCCGCCATCAGGCGGGTCTGTGGAATCGAGCGAGGCCCCTTCTCTCGCGGGCCTCCGCTGAAATCAAAACTGAGGTGGTAAACCGTGCCATGTAACTAAAAAGCGCCGCACACTACCTTTCGGCGAGCCTTCAATTAGGTCCACAACTCCTCTCTGTGCGGGTGTGCCACCCAACCGTTGGTTTGACGCTACGAAGTGGGGATAAATTTCGCTACTGCCATTCCGCCCAACAATGCGCACCTGAAACTCTAAGGGGCCCGGCAACACCACTGTTTCTACAGTCTTGCCGTCGGTTCCACGCCAGCGCCCCAAAGCGCCCGTCCAATCCTTAAACGTCTCAGGCGCTTTCATGAATTGTTGTCGGAACTCAAACGTGGCAGCGCGCTTCGGATCCATCTCATCAAGACGCTTCAGAGACAATTGGTAGATCTGTGGACCGGCGCTCATTTGGCGTTCGGCGACAATTTCGCCGCCACCAGCTGCAGGGCCTGCGGCCGGGTGAACCCTGCCTCCACGTAGGCCAAGTACTCCGCCCGAACGAACCGGGCCTGTTCAACACAGAACTCGTCGAGCAAAGCCCTGTTCCGCTTCATACGGACAATCGCGTCGCGCATTGCCTGCAACTCACCCTCGTTCGGGATCTCGTTGCTACTGACCAGGTGCAAACTGGGAGGTTTTGAGCTCATGCCCGATACCCTTCTTGGGGCTGCGGCTTGGGGATGTCTCTAATGTGATCCCGTATTTGCTTGATCAAGTCACCCAATCGCGCGGAGCAGTCCTTGAGTCTTCGTTCAACCTCTTCCTGCTCCTCCTTCAGCCTAGCGAGGCGACTCTTCTCCTCCTCAGAAAGGGTTTTTTCCCGCTGTTTCTCTTCAAGACCTTCAATTTCGTCAAGGATCTTGTCGAGAACACGCTGCAAGCGCGCTTTCTCCTGCGCTGCGGCCAATGCCTTTGCCAGCAGAATAATTGCCTTCGTTATTGCCTTCACAACCTCGAGAGGGATGACATCTCCGTCGTACGCCTGAATCAGCTCCTTGATCTCCTGCTTCAGCCCTTCAAGTACGTCAATATCTTCAGGCAACACATCAGTGATCCTGATTGACTCGATTTCTTCAAGCAAATCTTCCATAACGTGCAAGTCCGCAGCAGTGGTGCTCTAGATCCTAGCATCGTCCTACGATGCAAAGCCTCTCCAAGGGATGGTCACAGGATGCATGATCCGCTCGGGGTCTTGGATGATGCTGGACGTCCACGGCTTCCGCTCAACCCGCATACCAGCGAAAGTGATGCCCTTGGCGAAGGCGGCGATGATCTGGTCCGTCATCGCGGTTCCCACCATGATCCCTTGTCCTGGTCGATAGCACGCGGACAGCTGACAGAAGCCCTGCATAAGCGACGGTCCATCGTTTTCAATGCCGTAGTTCTCGGTCCGGTTTGGAAACCACTGCAGTTCCAGCCACCGGCCGTCCTTACCCGTTGGGGGTGAGAACGCCTTGCCAGGGTACGAGCACTCCAGCCTTTGTGCTGCGGCAAACGTACCCGCCAACGTGGCGAACGCGTCGTAGATCGCGGAGTCATTCATCCCATCCTTCCTCTCACGCTGGCAGCAACCTCGGCAACAATGAAGTCCCAGCGCAGAGCAGCAGCTCGGGCAAATCCCCTGCCCGGCTGGGCATAGGTGCGACCGCGACTGTCCTTACCCTGAAAACCGTGCTCCATCCGCATGGCGTACTTTGCGGTCCATCCGACCCATACCGTTTGCCCCAGCTCCATCGTAGAGAACACCAACGCTGGCGACTGCCCACTGTCTGATGGCATGCCTTCGATCGACGCCGCGGAGGAGTTCCGCAGAAAGCCGCTATCCACCGGCATCCGACCACCCTGCGCCTCCGGGGTATTCGCTTCCTCGACCAGCAACGTGGCCGACTCCCGGAAGATCGTGCTCTGCATGGTCTTGGCTTTCTCCACGAACGCACGCACTTGCGCTCCGAACTTATTTCCCACGTTTCACCTCCGCCACCATATCCACCCGATAGTTCTTTGTGCAGCGGCAACCAATCACTTCCTCCACCCCGGCACCGAGAGCCATGTCACCCGGATAGCGCATCAAGGCCCCACTCGGCGTATGGAATGGCTCCCCGAACTTCCGAACCTGTCTGTTCATAAGGTCGTGGCTGTGCCGCGTCCTGTCATCACCTGTTGCGGACCAGGTACCGATGACACTCTCCGGCGCCAAGCGCCCCGTTTCGATCTGCTGCCGGTAAGACTCCTCCCGTCCGGCGTTCATTGCCGTCAGCGACTCGGTCCGGGCGATCACCTCGCCGCGCAGCGCCAGCAGTCGGTCCGCATAACGCCCTGAGATCTTCTCGATGTCCGTAGGCGCCATCCGCAGGCCTGCATTGATGGCCCTGCGGACGATGCCGTCCAGTCGTTTATCCCTGCGCTTCCGGTCGAAGTACCTCGCCATTTGATTCGGGTCACCGCTGGCCAGCTGCTGCCGCACATTGGCGACGAACTGAGCCTGCTGCGCGGTAAGGCCGACAACGCCACCAGCACGCCGGCCGCTTTCCCCAACTCGCCCAATCAACTCCAGCGCGGTCTGGCGTGGATTGGTGCCAGCAGCCATGCCGCGCGTCAGATGCTGCCTCACCAGCACCCGCTGATCCTCCACCACGCCGGTAATCAACCGCGAGGAGTTCGACTGCAGCCAGCTTTCCACGCCACGGTTGCGCATGTCGAAACCGAACCGCAGCAGCGGCGTGTCGTTGGCCGGGTTGTACCGGCCGCGCACCTGCTGCCGCAGCAACACCGTCGGCAGCTCCCTCATTCCCACTTCACTGCCAGTTATGAAGGCCTGCCGCACCTGCTCGGCCAGCGGGGAGAAGCGCTCCGCATCAAAGCCCAGCACCTCCAGCACGACGTCCACTTGGCCAGCCTGCAGGAGGCTCGCCAACAGGTCCAACTTCACCTGCGACCGAACGCCAGCGATGGCCTGCTCGAACGCTCGACGGATAGCCGGCTCCAAGCGCCTGGCCAGCAACTCCAGCTCGCGGGGCGTGTAGTCGGCCATCAGCGTCGCGCGTGAAACTCGTAGAGCAGCACCTGCCCGCCGGGGGACAGCGACTGCAGGTCAATGAAGCGGTACAGCTGGTCGCCCAGCAGCAGCCGGTCGTCCTTACCGGGCTGGATGTCGACGGCTGTGGAGATCAGGCCTAGCTTGTCTCCCTGCACCACCAGCGTGCTGTCGCGGTCGGTCAGGCTGTAGTCCAGCTCCACCACCTTGCAGTCGTGCCGGGTGTGCGGGCCAGGCTGCGGGTTATGCGGCGGGCCGGTTGGTGCGCCATCGCGCTCCAGCTGAGTGCTGTAGCCGTAGCGGTCGATCAGCTTCGTGGCCGTTGCCTGCATCCGATCGTAGAAGCGGCTCATACGACACGCACCGCAGGCAACACAGCCGGCGTCCGCAATAGCGGTGCCAGGATCTCATCAATGGCCGGCACCACCGGCCGGTTCGGCACCTGGCCAGCGGCCGTGGCATCGGCATAGGTGACCTCGATGGGGCCGACCTTCTCCTTGGTCACCGCCTCGGTGGCCACGTAGTCCGGCGATAGGCTTCTAGGTGCTACCAGCTCTCGGAGAGCGGCCTCGTAAGTTGCGCGTTCCACCTCGTCGGGCACTTCGCCTGAAGGGATGGGATTCCCGACGTAGTCGACGGTGCCGGTGCGGGGCCACTCGTTCGGCTGACCCCGTCCGGCAGTGCGCACGCCAGGGAACATCGACGCCCAGCGGCCGGATGCGAGCAGCACCCTGTACCGGCCGTCGATGTAGTCCGTCGCACTGATCAGCGCACCCGCGCGGGCTTGGACCGTGCCGGCAGCCCAGGCAACATTTCCACGCGCCTGGTGGTAGCTGTTCGCGCCTTCCAGCGTGCCGTACATGATCAGCCCTCGTCGCCCGGGTTGCCGCCGGTCGTGGCCTTCTCGGAATCGGCAATTGCCGCCAGCAACTTCGGCACGCCCCAGTTGCCCTTGGCATCGATGCCCAGCTCCTTGGCGCGCGCGAGCAAAGCTTCTTTGTCGGCACCGCCCTCGCCGCCCGCGTTGCCGCCGGCGGCCTGGCTGCTGTCGCTGGCGTCGCCACCGGTGATGGAAAGGATCTCGGCCTTGATCCAGCCCTGCACCACCGAGTTTTTCTTCAGCTGCTCCCAGTTCGCGACTGGCGTCTGCTCGCCCGGCGGAAGGATGGTGCCGTCAGGCAGGCCCAGTGGGCCATTGTGGTTGTTCTTGATCTTCATTCTTCGCTCCGATGTGGCCCCAGCACATGGCCGGGGCCGTGAGGGTTAGATGCCGTCCAGGTAGACGACTTCCTTCGGCAGGCGAACGTCCAGGCCGCCCAGACGCATGACGCCCGGGACCTCCCAGTAGAGCGCGCCTGCCTGCCACGCCGGCAGGAAGCGATGCGGCATCGGCATATGCAGCTTCAGCACGTTCGGGCTGTAGCGGTATGCCACCAGACGCGGAGTGCCACCGACGCCGGCGGTATCCAGGCCGCGCTGGCCGCGAACCGTGAGCGCCTGCCCGGTCTGCACGGTGTAGACATTGTTTGCCAAGAACCACTGCAGGATGGTCATGTCGCTGTTGTCGCTCATCTTGCGAGTTGCGATCAGCAGGTAACGCGACCACGGGAGCAGTAGGCGGTCAGCAATGGACGCGGTGTTCGTGCCGTTGAACACATTGAGCAGTGACTGGTTCATATCGGCGACGATCTGGTCCTGCGTGGCGCTCACCCAGTCGCCGGTCGGTGCGGCAATCGGGGTAACACCGGCCGCATTGAACAGCCCGGTGAAGCCCTTTTCGGTGTCGCCCAGCAGGGCCACACGATCAACCATCTCCTCGGATGCCTGGCGCGCGGCCGCAGCGTCATCCGCCTGCAGCGGAATACCCAGCATCTGCGCCCGGCCAACTTCCTCCCAGCCGAACCCATAGCCGATGCCTGCGGTGTGCACGCCGGTCTGGTGCTGCGCGCGGGTGGTGCCGGCCTTCGGGATGTCGCTGGCATTGCCGTTGATCCACCCGGCCTTGCCGTACTGGTCGGACGAAAAGTAGGTGACCGAGGTGGCGAACTCACTGCCGCTGGTGTCGACCGGAATCAACCCGCGATACTGAACTGAGGGATAGACGGTCTTGTAAACGCCAGGCTCAATGATCGCGGTCTGCGCGATCACGAAACCCAGGGCGGCCTGGGCGTCGAACAGGGGGATTGCTCCACTCATGGTTATGATTCCTTAGCCGAGACGGACGACGGCCAGCTGGCCGGCGGCGGTGGTGCTGGTGTCCCAGCGGGCGCCGGTGAAGGCGGTGTTGTCGGTGGCCTCGTTGGTGAAGGCGCCCGTGGCGGTCACGTAGACCGGGTCACCGGCATTGACGGCCACGGCGGCGGTCACCCAAACGTCGCCCTCGGTAATGACGCGGGCGGACGTGTGCTGCGCGAAGCTGTCCGGCACTCCGGCGCTACCGACTGCGGAGCGGTCCAGTAAGGTGATGCCCACCAGCTTGGTAGCACCGGTACCGGCCAAAACGATGCACTTGTCGGCGGCACCCTGGGCGACGGCGCAGCCAAACGCGATTCCGGGCGCGTTTTCCACGTCGCGGCTGATTATCGTGGCAGGCACCATGGTCGCCTGCGCACCCTCGATGGCTGCCGGCGGGGTGTCCGGATAGTTGGTCTGTAGTGCCATGGCTTAGGCCTCCTTCTGGTCAGCGGTGCGGCAATCGAGACCGGTCACGGACGCGGCGTAGCCGTTATCCCGCACGGTCTGGCGATTGATGGTGCGGTCACCCAGAGCGACAGCGACCGGATCGCGCGGCTTTGCTTGGCCGTACAGACCGTCGAACAGCGCCTCGACGTAGGCCTCATGCTTGCCGGCCACGGCGGCATCACCTAGCTTCGCGACAACGGCGGATTTGCGGACATCGGCGTCGCTCTTGCCGCTGTAGTCTGAGTCGTGGACGGCCTTGGCCTTGGCGATCAGGTCGCCACGCGACTGCACGCGCTTGTCCAGATTCGCATCGCTGAGGATCTGACTCTTCAGGGCATCGCGCTCGCCCTCGGCCTTTGCGATGGCAGCATCCTTGACGGTCAAGGCGGCCTGGTGCGCCGCCGCGGCGCTTCCTGCGGCGGCCTGCGCATCGTTGAGCTGCGCCTGCAGCTTGCCGATGGCAGCGGCCGAAACATCGGTGCATTCGACGGGCAAGCCGTCGACCACCACGATGCGGGTCTGCTGATTGCTCATATTGCTCTCCTGCGAGTTGGGGTGGGCGCTCGGGTCCGGTGCACCGGGGGGGCGCCCATCCCCGATGCGAAACTGGGACCCAGCCCTGCCACGACGGACTAGGGCCAAGTGGTTATTGCGGATGTTTTTCAGCTTGGCCTCGTATGGCTCGCCCTCAGGCGTGAAGCCGTCCTCCCAGACAATCTCGGCCGAGTAGCCCTGCGACAGCTCGCGCTTTCCTGCATCGAAGTCGTCGATCGCAGCCTGGTCCATCAGCACCAGCGGGACGCGAATGCGGGTTTTGTCGTGCGCCGCCTCATCGCCGGTGTGGCCGATGGCGTAGTCCTTCCAGTTCTTGGCGCTGACGTCTTCGGGCGGATGGTCATTGGTCATCGGCCGATGCGTGAAGCTTCGAAGTGTCGCTTCGGAGAACACCTCTTCAGGCGGCCGATACACGCGCACGTTGAGCAGATCAGGTCGGCCCACCTCCTCGCCCAGGTAGTTCTGGATACCGGTGCGGGCAACGTATGCGTCGGCCACGAGGTAGCCGTCCGCGGTGCGGCGGGGTGCCGTCACCGAGACTCTGTCAGTAAGGAACATGGACACCTCAATAGAAAAAGCCCCGCTATGCGGGGCTTGTAGTCATCTTTTGGAGCCGGGAGCTCCGCCACGAAGTGGTGGCCCGCCACGCATCCGAGCCATAGTCATGCCTCGGACCTTGTTACGCTCATTCCTGCGATGCCCGGCCTCTGCGCGGACTTTGGCTAAGCGCCGATCTGTGAGTTGCTTTTTGTGAGCGACCCACGCGTGTTTCCCGAGCTGCTCGGTTGTTGCGAATTCCTTATCGCATAGCTTGCATCTCACCTTTTGGCGATCCTTCGCAGTTCGATAGGAATAGCCTAACAGTTTCGAAATTATCGGACCGCCAACACTTTAATCCCTGCGGATCTCTTCGAAGATCTCCGGCCCAGCACGATGCGGCCCCGGTACGGCTCGACCTTGACCAAGTCGATCTGCGCCTTGGTCAGGCTGATGTGCGGCGTGTAGTCTGGGTAATCGTGCGATCCACCGGCGCGGATGATGGCTTCATGGCGCCAGGTAAGCTGCGACGACGCGAAGAGAATCACCGCCGCCATGCCCCCCAGAGGCTCGATCGCGCGCGGTCCGCCCTCCGGGATCACCAATTCATCCCTGGCACTGCCACACCACTCGTTGGCATTGCCGGCCTTGATCCAGTCGAAGGCCGCGCGGGAATAGGCAACCGCCACATGCAGGTCATCCTGCAGCTTGGTGATGCCCTGCCCTTTGGCCCACGACTCAATCTCGTCGGCGTTCAGAACCTTGCGACTGACATAGAGCGAACGCGGCTCCGCATCACCCAGCGAGGACACTGCCGCCCGCGTCTCGACATCGTCCTGCTCATCCTCCGCCCGCTGTTCGGCCTTGCCGTACTCGAGCATTTCGGCCTCCAAGCCCGGTGCAACGCCCACCTCGGTAAGCATATTCACGGCCACCGTGGTGAGCACGTCGTCCGGAATCAGCCTTGTGTCGGCAATGGTCTTTATGGTGTCCGCAGTGGTCTTGCCGATGCTCGCTCGCTCGGTGTCGGTGGTCTGCCACAGGCTGCGCCAGTTGTAGAACACCTCCGGCGGCCTGCTGCCCAACGCAGAGCGGATGATGCACTCGTCCAGCACCTGCAAAGACGGCTGCAGCACCAGCTCCTGATTGCTGCTGATGCGGTCGTAGTAGTTCCGCAGGTCGCTCTCGCCACTGGCATTCAGGCCGCCTGGGGACTGCCCAGGCAGGCGGGTCATCGGAATGTCCGACGCACCGGATACCAGTTGCAGGAACCCCATCAGCAGGTCGACCAAGCCGCCGAATTGCGCCTGTTTTTGCTCGTACTCTTCGCCTGCGTCCAGCAGCAGCGCGCCATTGATTCCCTTCGCCATGGCCGCCAGCTGCAGCCGCTGCAGAACCTGCTTTTCGTAGTCCTCATCTGCCAGCATGGACATAAAGTTCGGGATCTTGATCACGTCAACCTTTGCTTCGAACACCAGGGAAGCGATGTTGGCCGCGCTGGCGTCGGCATCCTTGATGGCCTTGCTGATGGCCAGCAGCACCGAATCGCCCCAGCCATCGCCGATACCCAGCTCCGGATCCGGCTTCTCCGCACCGTGCAGGATCACCAGCCGCGAAGGGTGGATCTGCACCTGACTGGCCTTGCCGCTGCTCAGTGTGTAGAACGCCGGCTGCCCGTACCCCGGAGATTCCGGGTCAAGATCCAGCTCGCCCGCCTGCAGCACGCGCTTCGAGAGGACATTGATGTGGCGGATTCCGCTCTTTCCGAGCGACTCCGCCTTCAGCGGCTGCCTCGGATCGGAGTGGCCGGTACCGATGTAGAGCGCGGCGCCGCCGGTGAGCCGCGCCCGGATCATCGCCTTCAGTAGCTTTTGCTGCAGGCCCAGCCGCTTCTCCTCCGCTTCCAGAGCGCTGATCTGAGCCTGATCAGCGCTCCAGCCACGCCACTTTCGGCAGCTGTCCATCGCTGGAATGTCTATCACCTTCCGCGCCAGCCAAGTGCCTCGGTATGCGTTGTCGGCCTCCTGCTCCGACAGAGTCGGGATGCCGTAGAAGGTCGCCGCCGCCTTGTCGCGCGGGGTCCCCAGGTTCGCCACCAGGTTGACTAGCCCGTCCTTAAATTGTGCGAGCTTGCCCATCAGAGCGCGTTCCCGAGGTTGTAGGTACTTCCAGTGACCAGCTCAGCGAACGCACCAGACAGCGCATCCACCTGATCGTCATGCTTGGCGTTGGGGAACTCGGCGATCTCGTCCAAGAACGCCGCCACCCAAGGGCCGTTCACCAGCTTGATGTTCCCGGCTTCGGACTGTGCCTCAACCGGTGTTGCCCGGACCTCTTTCGATCCGGATTCCACGACCGCCTTCACGTCCCAACCGGAAAGCAGCTTCACCTGGTGCGCAGCATTGCTCTTGCCCGCGGCACCGGGGTCCTGAGGGATGCGGACCTTGATGGTCCTACCGTCCTGCAGCGCGGTGTTCTTCAGCATCCGCTCTACACCAGCAGGCGACACCTGATCACGCACCACGTCCAGCACGTAGTAAGTGCCGCCGATCTCGCCCAACAGCAGGCCGACCGTGTAGTCGGGGTCGCTGCTCGTCTTCTCCTTAGGATCGGTGGCAGCGAAATCCCAGCGCCTGACCTTGCGCGCCGCCGAGATGGCCGGCGCCGCCTCCACCACCTCGAACCACTCACGCTTGAACTTGCCGCCGTCGCGCGGCGTTGGCCGCTGCTGGTACTGGCCGGCATATGCGTAGCTGCCTTTCGCCCGCTTCAACCTCTCAATCTCGACGCGGGGGAAACGCTCTGGGAACAGCAGCTCGCCGTCCAGCGTGCGTGGATCTTCGAAGAACAGCTCGCCGTCGACATAGGTGCGGCACGGACCGCCTGTCTTCTTGCCATCCTTTTCGACCCGCTCGCCCTCGAACTCCATGGGCAGGTTCAGGTGGACGAACCTCAGGTCCAGCTCCAGTGCTACCGCTGCAACGTCCTGCTGGTGCAGGCGCTGCATGATGATGACCATGGCCGATGACGTCAGGTCGTTGAGGCGATCGGTGATCCCTTCCCGGAAGATGCGAACCGCGGTCTTGCGCTCGGCGTCACTCTCGGCCGTCTCGGTCGAGTGCGGATCGTCGACCTTCACTCGGTCGCCACGGCCGCCTGTCATGGAGCTGAAAGGCCTGGCCTCGCTGAAACCGTTGCCCGTGTTCTCGAACTTTCCCTTGGCGTTCTGGTCGCCACGCAGCTTCATCGGCCACGCTGCCTGGTACTGGTCGCTCTCGATGAGGCGCCGCAGCTTCAGGTTGTCGCGTAGCACGTTGGGCTGGCTGTAGGAGGTCGCCAGTGTCTGAAGGTCCTGGCGCCCGACCGGACCCCACTCCCACGCCGTCCAGAACACCATCAGCAGCGACTTCATCATGCCCGGGGGCACGGTCATCAAAAGGAACTGGATGCGACCTTCCGTGACCGCTTCCAGATGCCGGCACATAGCCCGCAGTGCCCATCCAAACTTCAGCGGTCTGGTCGGCTCCAGAACCCGCCAGTGCTCCCTGATAAAACCCTCCAGCGTCTGCGATCGCGCGCGGATGCCTACGATGTCCTCTGCGATCCTGGCCCGCTCCCGCTCAGCCGCCCTCCTCGCCCTCTCCTCTCGGATCTCCGCCAATGTCGGCAAGCGGACCGAGGATCTGTTCAAGGCGGTCGAGGTCATCGTCTGAGAGGTCTTTCAGATTGTAGGTGCCTATGGCGCCGGAGTGCCTGTGCTTCTCCACCAGCAGGCCGGCCAGCTTTCCCTTGCCCATCGTGGCCGTGACTGCAGCGCTGGCCTGCTTCTCCTTCAGCGCCAGCTTCCGAGCCTGTTCCAGCTCGGCCATCAGGCTGTCGACAGTCACTTCGTTCTTCTTGGCAACCTTCGTCTGGCCGGCCCGAACCGCCGCCTGAATGAACTCATTGGCCAAGAGCCGGGAACCCTGCTGCTTGGCAGTCTTCTCGCTGTAGCCGGTGCGGATCGCCGCCTGCGTACCGTTCTGGTCCTTCAAGTACTCAGACACGAAACGTTGTTGTTTAGGAGTTAGGCCGTTTGACTTGGACACTTTTTCATCGTCGACTTTTTTCATTTCCCACACCTGCCGCAGCGACGGGAAGGAAATACCAATTTCTGAGGGCGATATTTCTCGCACTCAACGAAGGTAGAAGAAAACCATGAAAAACTGCTTAAAACTCGGAAAAAAATTCGGCGAAGCCCTAGCTCTCTTCCAACAAGGATCCGAAGGACGCGCACTAACTGAGTACGAACGTGATTCGGCTTTGCAAGGGTTGCTGTGCTGCCCGGAAGAGCATAAAGACGTGCTATTCGAGCAGTTCCACCAGTATCAGCGAACACAATTTAGGTTCACTCTCTAGTGAAATCACCCCGGGGTGACCACGTCACCCCGGGGTCCTCAGTGACCCGCTTCAATCACGGCCTGGCAAGCTTTGAGCTGGTCGTCTGCGTCCCGTCCAACTCGAATAACAGCACCCGCAAGCTCTGCTCTGCTTTGGGCGAGCGCATCACGTTCGACGGTGCTGGCGACGGCTTGGGACAGTAGTCGGGTTTCACAGCCGGCCCACTCTTGCCGCAGGCGGACATTGCCACTGCGCAGATCAGCAACAACAGCAGCAGGGATGGCCTCGGCCGCTTCCCGGTCTTCTTCATGCTTGGCTCCGATGGTGGCCAGTGCCTGGCCTTGAGACTGCTCAATCGTCCGGGCGCTCTGCACTGCCTCGACCTGAGCAGTCAGCACCTTGGTCTCCTGCCGGCTCTCTGCCAGATCCGCCGAGCGGTCGCGCCACTCGCGGCCCAGCAGAGAGCCGGCGAGGAACAGACCGAGCCCGCCGAGGATGTGAGCGCGGGTGATCACTTACGGCCCTCACACATGGCGCGCTCCGCCGCACGTCGATTGGCAAGGCCCTGCACGCGTTTACCGCCTGCATAGACCCACTTGTCCAATTCAGGGCACCAGGCCGGTGCAGGCTCGCCGGCATTGATCTTGCGCACCAGCGTCGAGCGGCAAGCTGCGCCCACGCCCACGTTGTAGGTCCAGCTCAGCACCGCTGCCCACTCCCGCTCACGTAGGGGCTGCTTGATGCACTGGCTGATACCGTTGAAGTAGCTGCCCAGCTCGCTGTTGAGGCGGTCGCTGCACTCCTTCTCCGTGTAGGTCCGTCGCTCGATGTTGGTCGTGCTGCCGTAGCAGACAGTCAGGACGCCGACGATGTCGCGGTACGGCTGGGCCTCGTAGCCCTCCCATGGCTTCACCAAGGCGACCGCAGTCGGCAGGACGCCGGCGATTGAACCGCCGATGATCTTGCCCTTCATTCGGCAGCCTCGCCGCGGCGGGCTTGGCGCCACTCCCGGAACCACTTCCAAGCCAGATAGCTGATCTGCCCGACCAGGTAGATGGCCGTCAGCACCAGCACGATCCGGTCCAGGCTGGCACCAGCGACGACGGACCCCGCGACAGCGACCGGTGGTGCTGCCTTTGCCACAGCACTGCCAACGCTGCCGATGATCTCGTCGCGCATGTGAATCCCCTGAATGCTCCGGTGCGTCATTGCGCTCTCCCGGTGGTGTCGAATAGGTGCCCGTCACCGCAGCCCGACTGGCTCGATGATTGGTTCGGTGAGGGTGGACGGGCGGAAACGACGAAGCCCCGGCATTAGGCCAGGGCTTCGGAGACAATTATTGACGGTCGCGCAATTCGACCATCCCGTTACGTCACTGTCAAGGGGGGAGCCGCTTCGCCCCCCCTCTATTCTGAGAGTAGTGGTTGATTATGGCCTTTATCTGCGCCTCCCTTTCCTGGTCCGTTGGTAAACGAGCCCAGTGCAAATAGTTGTCGTCAGAGTAAGGATTCACTTTGGCAACGACACTTCGGTTAGGAGATGTTCGCCTCGCCAGCGTCGTATTCAAAGTGTCAATTCGTTCCTCGGCCTCGCGAACCTGACCTGCGAGCACTACTACCTCACCGCGCAGTGCTTCCGCCTCCGCCGCATTTCCTTCAGCAGCAGCTAGTTCCGCCTGCGCCGTTGCCAACTTTTCAGCAAGCGAATCTTTCTGTTCCTCTGCCTCAGTAATAAGACCTATAAGCGAACTTAGATCTGCTGCTGGAATAATGTCCGCCCATGTTTCCATCGCGCTTGCAGCCTCTTCTTGGATGCGTTTGCAGAACTCAATCGCCTCCTCGTAGTTTCGGACAGTGACCTCGGGATTCGTTTCAATGTGCTCTCGATGGCTTGCGAACTTTTGCAACCTCCGCTCAAAAGCTACCGTTTGCGCAAGCATCAACTTCAGCCCACGAACCGCCACCTTCCCTCTAGCAGTCAAAATGCCTTGACCGGATGCCTCGGCGATTAGGTTTGTCACTCGTGCACCGAGTACTCCACTCGACACAGCCAACAATATCTGCACGAGGGCAGTAACCCCGCCGTCCAGCTTTTGTTGACCTATGACAAAGAGCAAAACCGACGCGACCAGGAGCAGACAGGTCCAAGGCTCAAAGATCAATTCACGGAACTGACGCCATTGCCTCGATATGGCATCGGCCTCCCCAGTCGCCCTTGCGTCCGCTCCATCAATCTTTCCGCCTGACTTAGTTCCACGTCCAATCATCGACACTCCCCCTATTCCTATGCCGCAACCCGGCCCCTAAGCCAGTCTAGTGCCTTGGTCAGCTCATATCGATACTGCCTCAGCGTAAGAGACCCGCCATACTTCTCAGCAACCATCCGCGACTTGACCGCCTGACTGGCTGCCACGGTGTATTCGGTGCGTAGAATCATGGCTCGGAGCAAGTTCTGACGCTCCATTGCCACCAAGGCTGACTCCACCCAGCGCAGGTTGTCGGGAATGCCCACATCCACCGCGATCTCTGGGTTGTCGTGCAGCCGGTCAGCGTCGTTGGTCGACCGGATCGGATCCACCGCCCACGTCGGCAGGATGTGCATGGCATCCACCCCGCTGCGCCTGGCCATGAACTGTCGGCGGCTGGAGCCGTCCCTCCCAACCAGGTCACGCAGCGCCCGTTCCTTGGTCCCGGGGGCAAAGTCCCTCGCCTTGTCGAGCACATGGACGCTGCGGTCAGCACGGGACAGCGCGTAGCGATTGGCTTGGGCATGCCCCCATGCGCGGAGCGCCAGCACCATCGGATCTTCATTGCGCATCGCTCAGCTCCTCTAATACTTCATCATCTAGCCGGAAAGCCGGCAACTTGTTGTCGATCGCGCAGGCGCCCTGCCGGTCCGGCTGCTTCTTGCAATGGAACGTCTCGTCCGTCAGGTCACGGAACTGGCACACCGAGCACCGGCCCAGGCGGCGGACCCGGGCCTTATACCGCTTCCACATGCGGTCAGTGCTCAAGCGGCCACCCCATCCAGTAGCGACGGCGCCGCGGCGAGGAACTCAATCTCTACCTCAACCCGCGCGCCCTTCTCGTCCGGCTCCATCCGCTCCTGCAGAATGCGGCGGTGCTTCTTGTCGTCCACCCAGGCCACGCCGTTCAAGGCGTCGGACAGGACTTTTTCGCAGTTGCCCAGATCGATGCACTGGACAGTGTCATCCCAGGTGTACGGGTCCTTGCGAGCCCGCTTCGTCCAGTCCTGCGGCCGGTGCGGATACGGGCGGATGGTCAGGTGCACCCGCCCGGCGTGCGGCTGACGGATGCCGGCGGCGCGGGCAATGGCTGCCACCTCAGCCTTGTACTGCTTGGCCTCGTCGGTCACGTAGGTCATAGCCAGCGGCCTCGGCTTCTTCGGGATCACTCGCGTGGCCCAGTACCGGTTGCTGGAGATCGGGTACGGAAGAATCAGGGTAATCATGCTGCTTTCCTTTGATTGAGCCGGCGCAACGTCACGTTCAGCGCGGCGAGTTCATCCATCTTCATGACCGTCCACATGCGCTTCTGGCCGTGCCAGCCGTTGAAGCTGCCCTGGTGGCAGTCATTGCACAGGGCCACGGTCGTGAAGTGCTGGCCCTGGTTGATGTGGTGGGCGTCACCTGGACCCGACGCATCGCAGACGCTGCAAGGGAGCCACTTCACGGCCTCCATGTGCGCAGACTCGGCTGGGGTGATTGGCTTGGCGTTCTTGCTTCGCATCAGGCATGCTCCACGCGGCCGGCGAACCCAACAACCGAGGTCGCGGCCATGCTGAAGGGTGTGCTTTGAGGCAAAACATCAAGATCAATTTGAAGCGCGCGATAGGTCACGCCGGGCTGATCACCCTCGGAGTGCTTGTCGGATTTTCCCTCTTGGCCGTCGCTGGCCCACTCCGGATTGGGGATTCTTGGCCAGCATGGGTACAGGCCGTTGGCAGCATTGCAGCCATCGTTTTCGCGGTTCTGGTCCCGAGATGGACGCGCGAGGCAGAAACTGAAGATCGAGAAAGGAAGGAGCGAGCCGAAGCACTTGCTCTTGCCACCGTTATGATTCGTGAGCTGGAGGAGTTCCGATTTCGAATCTTCATGGATTTGACCCAAGCGAAAGGTGCTGACCCCCACTCGATCATCGAGGTCAACACGAAGGCTATTCCCCAATCCCTTTGGTCGAACGCGCTTTCCCTTCACAAGCTTGGTGAGCCAGGGGAGAACGCCCTCCGAGCGATCTACTCCGTCCATCGTGCCCGCGATGTTGAATCCGGTGGAACAGTCGTCCGCGAGGACATCCGCACATATGCCGAGTTCATGGAAAAGGCCTATCAGCATGCTGATTTGGCACTCGATGGGCTCCGAGCGACCTTGGAATAATTGGCAGGTTGCAGTCACGCAGCCCTCCGATTCGTCCCAGCCATCTCCCAGAACTCGGCGCGCACAGCATCGAGCTTTACTTGGCTGTAGCGCTTGCCGCCGCCCTCGGGGAGAGCGGCGATAAAGCGCTGCGCTGTGCAGTTGGCTAGAAGGTTGATCACTGCTGTTTCATCGACACCCCAAAGTCTCAGACCCTGAGACTGAGATATGGCCAATTGGCTCCCCCACATATGGCGCTGACCACAATGTCCAATGAAACTCTGAAGCGAAATTCTTTCGTTGAAGCAACGCTGGAGCTCGGCCGCAACTGGGCACTTGCAGTGGTCGTTGCATCGGCTGGAACTGCCGCTCTTTACATTGAAACCGTTGATGGCCCCAGTGGTTGGGAGCAGTACCTTGCTACGGCTTGCATACTGTTTTCCATCGCCTGGCTTTTCCTCGCCGGTTTCAGGTTTTGGGAAGTCGTCAGCATATGGATTAAGGCGCGACCAGGGAAAGGCAGAAAAATTGGGGCAATCGCTCTTTACGCGCTGCTCGTTCTTGCCGCAGCTTTCATTTTGGTTTCGATCAAAAGCCTCGCCACAAACGCTCAGATCATCAAAGTCTGTGAGTCCGGAGAGGAAATTCCTGGTAGCAAAATCCCGCAGTATGACGAGTGCAAGCGTCTGTCTGCGCAACGCAAGGAGCTTAGCGACCGCCTTGAGGGACGAAACAATGTTGAGGTTCAGACGCCGTAGCATCACGCGATCCTCTTCGATTGCTGTCTGCCACCAGTCATCAGCAGGTAGTCGGACCGCACTGTGTCAGCCAAGCCGCTGATCAGATTCCGATCGATATAGTCGGTCAGCCCCCGGAAGAACTCGTGGAACTCGCCCTCGTCCATCTCGTCAAACGCGATGGACCGAGGGACCTGCACTTCGACCTTGCCGAGCTGGCCCAGGTCGATCTCCATCGGGTCGCAGAGAACTCCGGCCCGCTTCTGTACTTCCTTCACGGCGTCATGTGCCGTCATCGACTCGAAGCCGTCGACGTGGTCCACCAGCAGGTAGCCGACCGCATGCACCAGCCGATGGAATGCCGAGTTGCGGCTTTGCTTCAAGTCGCCACGGATCTCTTTGCCTACCACGAACCGACGGTCGCGCAATAGGCGCTGATCGATATCGTTGGCCGGCACCAAGGCGCCAACCAGCTCACCGGTATTGGGATCGACCAACCTGCGCACCATCAGGTACACCGGCCGACGGGCACGCTTGGCGCGGGTTTTCTTTGCTGCTGGGGTGAGAGTCATTAGTCACCTGCCCTTGCCGCTGCTGCGGTCGTGTGGACGGGAACACTGCGCGCGCGGCGCGGCGCCGGCGGCTGGTCCAGGTAATCAGCCTGCAGCTCCGGATCAAGGAACCGCATGGTCTTGCCGTCAAAACCCAGATCGAAGCGACCACAGGGGCCGTGCCGGTTCTTCTCGACGTTCAACTCGGCCTTGCTCGGATCTCCGTTCTCGCGGTCGTAGACCCAATGGCGATACAGGAACGCGATGATGTCCGCCTCGCGCGTGGCCTCATCGCTGTTGGCGATATCACCCAGGCTCGGCCGCTTGTTGCCGTTCCGGGTGTCCACCTCGGCCTTGACCTGCGCCAGCACCACGATTGGGATGTCCAGATCGCGCGCCAGCGTCTTCAGGGTGCGGGCCACCTCGCCCACTTCCTCGGCCCGACTGTTCGACCGTGGCACGCGGATGCGCTGCAGGTAGTCCACCCACGCAATGCGGATGCCGTGCTCCTGCTTCCAGCGGCGGATGGCGCGGACGACCTCATCCAGCGTCGGCGCACTGCGGTCGTAGATGAAAACACTGCGACCGATGAGCTTTCGCATGCCGGCGCTGAGCTGTGGCCATTCCTCGGCGGTGAAGTCCCCGCTGCGCAGCTTCTCAGCCGCCACGCCGGACTCGCCCGAGATGCCGCGCGAGGCCAGCTGCCTGGCTGACTGCTCACCGGAGATGATGCCCACCGGAAGGCCGAGGCCTCCCTGGTGGAAGGCGCAGTTCACCAGCAGCGCGGTCTTGCCCATCGATGGGCGTGCACCGATGAAGATCAGATCACCACCATGCGCACCGCCCAGCCGCTTGTCCGGCCGGGTGAAGCCATACGGCACCCCGCGCACCTCGCCCTTGTGGGCATAGGCATCCTCGGCGTCGCGCCACGCTTCACCAAGCGCCTGCTCCAGCGTGTGCTCGTAGCCCATGCGGGTCTTCGTCAGCTGCATCAGCTCGCGGATGGCGTCATCCAGAATCGTCACGGATTCCTCGCCTTCCGGGTTCATGCACTTGCCGATCAGGGTGTCGCTGATGTCGATTGCGCGCCGCATGGCCGCCCGTTCGCGGATCAGCGCGGCGTGCTCGGAAACGCTGACTACGGTGTAGCCGTTCGATTGCAGCTCGATCAGGTAGGCACCGTCCATGCGGTTGCCCAGTCCTTGCGCCATCAACCACTCGCCGAGGTAGATGGAATCACAGGGTTTTCCGCTGGCTTCGAGCTTAAGCATCTCGCTCCACAGGACCGCGTGGTCGTTGCGGAAAAAATCGCTCGGCTCCAGGTTGGCGCGACCGATGGCCTCGGGATAGTTCATGCAGCCGCCGAGCACGTATTGCTCCGATTCGATGGCAGTGGGCAGGCTGCGGCCATGCTGTCCGTGAGCGCGTGGCATAGCCATCACAGCAGCTCCCGGCCGTCATGGGCTAAGCCGGACAGCGATTGCTGTGAGCCTGCCTGTCCGCCCTCGCGTGCCAGCCAGTCAGCGCGCAACGATGCCCAGCCGCGCTCGCAGCAGAGGCGGACTGCATCCTCCAGCGATAGCCTCACCTTGCCCGCTTCACGCAACAAGCCTGCCACCGCAGTTCCCGTCAAGGGTAGTTTCTTCGCTTGCCGGATTGCCACGAAGTCGCTGACAAGTTCGGCAGACAAATCTGGAAGCAGCTTGATGGCATTCGTCACTGCCACGCTATGACGGTTGCTTCTGACGGTTCTTGATGGTTTATGACGGTTAGTGTCCGCCTCCCGGACAGGTTCGAGTTCGGCAGGCGGACCGGTTCGGCAGACGGACTGGTTCGGGAGGCGAACAGGTTCACTGCATTCAGATCGACTGTGTAGGACGTGTGCCGACCATTGCTCCGGTCCGCCAAAACCAGCCCCTCATCCTCCAGCCAGCGAATGGCGGCAATGACTGCCGTCTTGCCAAAACAAGTGCGCTCGCAGATCTTCGCCAGTGACGGCCAGGCAACGCCCTGATCGTTGGCGTTGTCAGCCAATGAAACCAAAACCGCCTTCGGTGTCGGCGGCATCTGCAGCGGCCAGCAAAGGGACATGACCGTGGTGCTCACTGGTCGCCCCCGAAGATCTGCTTATGAAGCGCGATTTCCATTCGCGCAATCTGCTCAGGTGATCGCGCGAGCGCGGCCGCTTTTAACTCAGCGCACAGTCTCCGCGCCTCTTCCTTGTTGCCAGCGGCGAGCGCGGCATTCGTAAGGTCGGAAAGCTTTTGAATGCGCTGTTCCCGTGCCACGTCGTAGTTCATCGTGTTGTCTCTTTTAAAAGCCAACAAGAAAGGTATAAGGCAGAGCCCATCAAAAATGCCGCCAACCCCTGCCAATTGATGGGGGGTTAGAAATATCTCGTTCATGCTGCCGCCCTCGCCTCGCACATCTCCCGCAACTTGGACATCAGCCGCATGCTTGCGGCCTGGCGCTCCATCTCGGCAGCCAGCACAGCCTTCAGCTCGTTGGGCGTGATGACGCCATCGCCCAGCGCTTCCTCGAGCACGCGATCGACCTCACCCTCTGCGCTGTTCGCTTTGAGCAGGCGCTGCATCAGGGATCCATGCCCGGCCTCAGTCCCGATCTTGTGGAGCTGATAGCCGTGGTTGTTGGCCAGTGCGAAGAGGATGCGGTGATCCCCCGTCAGGCCCATCAGGCGGTCAGCCTCGGCGAGCGAGAGGTGATGCGTCGTGGTGTTCGGGTTGACCTTGCTGTTGAGCACAGCTTCGGACATCGGCACGCGCTCGCCATCCTTGTTCACGCGAGTCAGGCGCTCAGCCAGAGGTCCAGCGCCACCGGGGTAGTCGTGGACGGTATCGAAAGCAGCATCGAGGACGTTCATGGGCGGTCTCTGAAAACGTGGTTTGCGTTACGACGCCGTCGCAAGCTGCGAGGCATGGAGAAGATCAAGTCGCGGAAGGAACCGAAGCCGATGCCGGCAGGGGTCGTGAAACTGGTGTGGGCCGGAGATCGGGCCTATGCCCTGAGCTGGGAGAACGGCCGGGTAACGCAGCGAGCGCTGCGGATGCACTGCCCTGTCCGGCAGCTCCTGCCTGGGGTTGTCCTGCCCTTTCGAGCGGTTCCGTAGGTGGCCGGCAAAGGCGCCGCCCTCCTTGCGGTAGGCTGCTGTTTCCACACGAACAGCCCGCAAGGAGGGCGACTTATGGCCAAGATCAACAAGGAACGCCTGATCCGCATTCTTAAGCTCGCGGAGGACGCCAACCCCCAACAAGTGAATCTGTCGATCGCCCTTGGTCAGGAGGCAGACGAGGCAATCGTTGAGATCCAATACCTGAAGGACCACGGGCTGCTGGATGTATTCATCTCGCGTGCGCTGGACGGCGAATACGCGCTGGGTGGAGCCCGCATAACCTCTGCCGGCCTTGACTACCTCAGCGACGACGGCGGGCTGACTGAAGAACTCGGGGCGCTGACAGTCAAGATTCACGCCGAGTCCCTGCAGCAGATGCTTGAACTGATGGTTCTGCGGTCAGATCTAGACCAGCCTCAAAAGCAGAGATACCTCGATGAGCTTCGCAAGCTGCCTGCCGAGACCACAAAACACCTCGCACTGAAGGCAGTTGATGCAGCAATTGCGCACTCGGGAAAACTGCTCCCACTACTTCAAAGCATGTTGGGTTGACCTTCGTGCGACGGAAATGCAAAGAAATGGCCGCCGTCACCGGCATCAGGAATTCATCGAACGGAATGCGCCGGTATTCGTCCGTGACATGGGCCCCCCAATGGCCAAATGCCAACGCATCCGGCTTAACGTACTCAGGCTGCATTGGCCGCCTCCCCTTCGGGCGCTTGGCGCTCAGCTGGCGGCGTCGCACCGGTCGAATGCAGGTGATGCAGCTGCACGGCAGCCATGCCGCCCGGCTCGCGTGTGCGACGCTGCTTGATCTCACTAACGGTCTGTGGAGATTTCCCGATAGCCCGGGCGATCTCAGTCAGAGACCATCCGCGTGCTTCGAGCGCCTTGATTCGATCAGCCCAGGTCATGTCCATGGGTGAGAGGCTACGGTATTCCGTTGCGCAAGGTCAACGGCATTCCGTTACGGGGTTCCGTTCCAATGTGAACATGGAAACGATTGGTTCACGAATTCGCACCGAGAGGGAGGCTCAGGGCATCAGCCGGGCCGAGCTTGCTCGTTCTGCAAGCATTGCCACCACCACCCTGTCCGACCTTGAGCTGGGCTTGTCGAAGTCCACCACGGCGCTACACAAGATCGCTAAGCGGCTGGCACTGCGCCCGGAATGGCTCGAAACCGGAAAGGGGCCGAAGGCTGCGGCTGAGTCTGCGCCAACTGACGACGACTACACCGACGTGATCGCTTACTCCCAGGCCGTCGGTCTTGGAGCAGCTTGCGCCGAAGCGATGGACTATGCCGAGACGCATAGCCTGAAGTTCAAGAAGTCGAGCCTGCGGCGCCGGGGCATCTTGAACAAGCCGCTGGCCGTCTATTACGGCAAGGGTGATTCGATGGAGCCGACGATCATGGATGGTGATGCCATCCTTTTCGACACCAGCGACTCCCGTCCTGTCGACGATGTGCTCTACGTGATCCAGGTGGCCGGCAACGGCAACCCGGAATACTTCGTCAAACGAGCCGAGGTACTGGACGACGGCACTGTGCTGTTCAGGACAGATAATCCGTCCGGCGACCACAACTGGAAGCGGTCAAAGCGGATGGATTCAAAGAAGCACCCGATCACGGTCATTGGCCGTGTCCACTGGATAGGTGGTTGGGCGGACTAGATTCCGCACCATCAACAGGCCACCAAAAAACCTAAATAAAGGAACGACTTAGGAATGAAAAAGGCAATGGAACAGGCCGCCCCAAAACAGCTTCCACTGGAACTTGGAATTGAAGTTCAGCGGGACGTAAATGGGATTGAGATGGGGGTTCTGGAGAATGGGATTCCCTATTTGACTCAACGAGGCCTAGCCGGGGTAGCCGGGGTATCTCGAAATGTGATCCAGACCATCACTAAGGAATGGGAAGAACATTTCCATGACACAGTTCTTGGCAAGGATCGAATTTCGTATTTCAAGGCATACCTGTTCGACAAAGGCTACTTCGAAGAAAAGCTGCACGTAGAGACGGTGCAGAACGGAACGACACACTTCGCGTACCCAGACGTGGTGTGTATGGCATTCCTCGAGTACTACGCCTTTGAGTCAAAGGCGGATGGAGGGACCGCGCTAGAGAGCTTTCGTAAATTTGCTGCATTTGGTTTACAAAAGTTCATCTATGAATCGCTCGATTACACCCCGTCGGACAAGTGGAAGTATCACAACGACCGAGTTTCCCTTCTCAAAGACAGCTCTCCACCTGGGCACTTCACAGTGTTCAAGGAGATCACAGGACTTGTCGTTGACTTGATTCAAGCGGATTTAACGGTCAACCATAAAACAATTCCAGACATCAGCGTCGGTATTGCCTGGGCCAAGTTCTGGGCTGAGAACAACTTGGAATCACAGTACGGATGCCGGATTCAGTACGAGCACAACTACCCTGATTACTACCCGCAGTCCATGAGCAACCCCCAGAAGCCGAACGCTTACCCAGATGCAGCATTGCCGACGTTCCGGCAGTGGTTCAGGCAGGACTACTTGCTAACGCGATTCCCGAAGTACATTTTGACCAAGGCGAAGTTGCTTCAGGGTGGAAAGGAAGAGGCGCTCAAGATTGGCGCGATGTACAACCAGAATCAGTTGCAGAAACCCCTGGCACCCACGTTGCCAACGCCTCCCAAACACTGACATCAAAACCTACCCCGCTCCGGCGGGGTTTTTATTGGGCGGGGCTTGGGGCTGAACTGGTTAAGCAATCTCGCGGATCCACTCTACGGAATACCGTTTACACGAAATAACGGAATACCGTAGATTTGCCCCGTCGGCCCACCCGGGCCATCCACGGGGCAAGGCTCATGGCTTTCCAGCTCTCCAGCGCCCGCCAGCACTCAGCGGCTCGCCAGTACGACCACCAGGAAGACCCGGCGATCACCCGCCGCGAGGCTGCAGAGGCCGTCCAGACCGCCAAGGCTCCGCTGCTCGCCAGCCCTGCCCTGTTCTCGGAGCTGCTGGGCGACCTGACCACCTCTGATCACTCCGCCATGGCTGCCGCGCTTGTTTCCGGCGACGCCATCGAGTTCGCCCGGCTGTTCACTGAGGCCCGCGAGAACTTCGCTGATGCGCTGATCGACAACCGCGTTGATGACCAGCCGTGGCTGTCGCGCGGTGCTGCTGCAGAGCAGCTGGCGAGGACGTTCTCATGAGCGCCCTCACCTCAAAGTGTTACCGCCTGCCGGGCGGCTTTCTCGACGGCACCGACTACGTCGAAGTGTTCTCAGACGGAACGTCGATCTGCCACCAGAGAAATGGTCGGCCGTCGGAAAGGTTCGCCTGCATCTTCCAGCGCCCCATCAAGAACGGCGAATGGGTGGAGATCGAAAAGCCGGCTCCCGAGGAGCGAGTCGCATGACCATGCGCCGCTTCAATGCCTGGCTGCACTGCTTCGCCAAGTCGCGGGAATACAGCGCCCTGCTCTACATGGGCTGGGTGATGGTCGCTGCAGCTGCGCTGCTGTTCGCTCCCCTCCAACTGCTGCTGATCGCGGAGGGCCTGCGCTGATGGACGACTTGGATTTCATCGCGGCGATGCAGCTTGGCCTGCCGCCGATCAAAGCACCGGACCCGCTGGACTCGCTCGAAGCATCCGAAGGCGTGTGCGCGCAGGAAGGTGACGAATGATCCGCCTGTTCGTCTACGCGGTGCTGCTGGGCTTCTTCGCCGACATGCTCCGCAAGGCTTGGACCGTGCGCGCTGATTCGCTGCTGCTTCCCATCGCCGCCGTGGTGCTGGTGTTCCTGGTGCTGGTCATCAAGCACACCCGCCGGCAGCTGCGTCGCCTTCGGCGCAAGAAGGTTGCCTTCATCCGCCCACGCCACCCGAGCTGGGACGACATCCACTGATCCCCCGCTGGCCCGGCCGGCATACCAACGAGGCAATACCCATGTTTGGACTCGAACAACACGATGCCGTGTTCTCCAACCTCAACCTGAGGAAGGAGAAGCATGGTGACGAAGACGCCACCGCCGCAGACCTGAAGTTCGTCCTGCAGGCCAGCAACACGATCCTCAACACCATTGACCCGGCCATCGTCCCGGCCTTCTTTCGCAAGGCCAAGAAGGGCGAGCAGCAGAACCTGCCCATGGAAGGCAGTAGCGACCTGGTCGCGTTGAATCTGCCGCTGCTGGGCGAACAGGTCATCGATGGCAAGTTCGAAGGCTACGAGCTGTCCGTCGGCTCGTTGCTCGACCACATCGAGCCGGTGTTCTTCGCCGACTGCAAGGTGAAGAAGATCAGCTGGAAGCCCATCGAGGGCGGCAGCGTGTCGATGACGTTCACCGCCTCCGTGCTGACCGACGACGAAGACGATGCGCCACTGATTGCAGCGTGGCGACGCGGTGAAGTGCGCTTGACCCTGACGCCGCCGAAGGCTGCGGCCCAGCAGAAGGACCTGGCCGACGCGGCCTGATCCCCGAATCCGCCCGCCCATCCCCTCGGGCGGTACCGCGGCAAATGGCCTCCCCACCACGTGCCGCTGACAGCCCGGAAAGACGGGCACCTCATTCCAACCGCGTCGGCACCGCCGGCAGGAGCTATCCGTGAACCAGATCGTCCCCATCGAGCACTCCATCTACGGCACCAAAGATTCATTCGCCTCGGTGCTGACTGATCGTTCCATCAACTTCGACCGCGAAGCCGAGTTCGCCCTGCAGACCCTGTACGGCAACGACTATGCGATGAAGATCGCGATGCAGAACCGGTCGTCGGTCATCGCAGCAGTCGTGAACATTGCCGCGATCGGCATCAGCCTCAATCCGGCCAAGAAGCAGGCCTACCTGGTCCCGCGCGACGGAAAGATCTGCCTCGACATCAGCTACATGGGCTTGATGGATCTGGCGATTGATTCGGGTTCGATCCGCTGAGGGCAGGCAGAGCTGGTCTACGAGGCGGACACCTTCAGTCTCAACGGCGTCGATCAACAGCCGACCCATTTGCGCAACCCGTTCGCGCGGGACCGTGGCGATGTGGTGGGCGTCTATGTGGTGGTGAAGACCGCCGACGGCGACTACCTCACCGATGCCATGTCGGTTGACGAGATCAACGCCATCCGCGGCCGCTCGTCGGCATGGAAGGCGTGGATCTCGAAGCAGAAGTCCTGCCCGTGGCTGACAGATTGGGGCGAGATGGCAAAGAAAACCGTCGTCAAGCGTGCCTACAAGTACTGGCCGAAGACGGACCGGTTGGACCAGGCAATCCACCACCTCAACACCGATGGCGGCGAAGGCCTCGCGTTTGTTGACGTGCAGCAGCCGCAGCGCAGCGCATTGCCAGCTCCGCCCGAGGACACGCCGGAGCGGTTGGCGCTCTATGCCAGCCTGCAGGACATTGCGACCAAGGGCGCAGACGCCCTCAGTGAGGCGTGGGCCAAGCTCACCAAAGAGCAGCGCACCATGATCGGCCACACTGGATTGAACGCACTGAAGGCGGAGGCGGAACGGGCCGCTGCTGAGGTGGTCGAATGATCCTCGTCAACTGCGACCAGGGGAGCGAGGCGTGGCACCGCGCACGCGCCGGCGTGATCACCGCCAGTATGTTCGCCACGGCGCGCACGCGTGTCGGCGAACTCACCGAACAGCAGCAGATCTACGTGGATGCGGTAAGGGCTGGTAACACTTCGAAGGTCGCCGCCAAGCACGCTGGCTACAAGGCCGTGCCGCGCTCCGCCATCATCGAGCGCGCCATTGCGGGTGAGCCTATCGGCGACTTCGGCGAGGTCGCCAAGAACTACGCTTTCCGCCTGGCAATCGAACGCATCAGCGGCGAGCCACTGGATGAAGGCTTCGAGACTTTCGCCATGCGCCGTGGCCACGAACTGGAACCGGCTGCCCGCGCTGAGCATGAGGTGCAGTCAGGCCTAATCGTTCGGCGGGCTGGTTTTGTCTTGAGCGACGATGGCGCCTATGGCTGCTCGGCCGATGGCTTCATCGGCGAGGACGGCGGCTCGGAATACAAGTGCTTTCTCAACCCCGAGAAGCTGCGCGCCTTCCACATCGACAACGATGCCAGCGAGGTATTTGAGCAGGCCCAGGGCTGCATGTGGCTGACCAAGCGCAAGTGGTGGCACATCGGCCTGTATTGCCCTGCCCTCGCTGCCGTCGGCAGGCAACTGTGGTGGCGTCCCTTCAAACGCGACGATGCCTACATCGAGAAGCTGCAGGACGACCTAGCCAGCTTCAAGGCGATGGTCGACAGCTTTGAGAACCAGCTGAAGCAGGAGGCCGCCTGACATGCGCGGCATCCCGACCACCCGCTACGTCATGCCGCATCACCGCAAAAACTGCACGGCAGCGGCATCCAAGCGCTTCGCCCACGTTGTCGAGGGAAAGCTGGTCACCACTGGCCAGATCGCGAAGCGCATCGGCATCCACGAAGAAACCGCACTCAGGCGCGCTAAGCGTGGCCCGTTCCCACTGACCTGGGAAGGGCTCGCAATCCATGAGAGGAACATGCAGTGAGCCGCAACCGATTCACCCGCCGGGCACCGAAGCGCAATCAGGGCCTGAGCTGGGGCCGGTTTCCAACCGATGACGGCTCGGCCGTGGTGTACCGCATCTTCCGCCGCGAGCTGAGCGGAAAGCTGCACATGGAGGCCCGCACGTTCTTCACCGGCAGCGAGCCGGCGCACATCGCCAAGGTCCTGCGCAGCTTGAAGCGCCAGCTGCGCGACGACGTGGACGAGATCGACCTGGTGGCGATGGAGGCGGCGTCATGAACGTATTGGATCAGCGACCTCTAAAAGGCCTCTCTTCATACAACCGTCGCAGAGGGCGCGCAATCAAATTGAACAACCTCCGCGGAATCCACGCTCGCGGTCCAACGAACTTCATTGGGATCCCCTCGCGCTCCCACCGCTCCAACAACTCATCCTCATATCGGGTCTTCCAACGCGTTTTCTTTGTGACTCTATCCAATCGAGAACTCATAAGCCCAGTGGCAGCATTGGCCGCGCGATACGCCATGCGGACCGACCATTCATACTCGGCTAACGTTTCTCTGCCAAAAGACGTCTCCGTCAATTGGGGAGAGACTGCGATCTCGAGCACTTTTTCATCAAGAGATGAAGCCTGCTCCGACCTGACGAAGGCTTCCATTACTGCCTCCGTAGCAGGTCCTAGGTCCCGCATTTCGCCCGCAGTATCGACTAAGTGGGCAGACCAACGCATAAATCCGCCATCAATTTTCTGGCGCATTGATTCGAGGTCTCGATCACGGATCAAGTCCGAATACCCCTCGATCAACTCCTGCCAGGCTTTCAATGGTGGGAGCAGCTTTGCGTACGCCACTCCAGCTCTGGCATCCGCCTCATCCCACCGGCGCAATTTGTCCCTATTTGCTATACGCAGAGCAACGACTACTGCTGCCAACGTGCCGATTGCGGCCCAAGCATCCCAGTTCACCTCGCACTTTTCGCCCAGCGGCCAGCAACGGACGAAGGTCCAGTACAGAAAATCTTTCATAACCCCTCCCTGTTCAAGCCGATTCTGCCATGACATACATCCATCCGAACGACTGGGTCTACGCGCTGGAGCGCGCACTGGCCGCCGCGATTGCCTAGGGCGAAGTCCGCAAGGTACAGGACTACCTGCGCGAGATCCTGGCCAAAGCCCGCCGCGAGGCCCGGGTGTCCCGTGAGTAAGCCAACCATCCGCACAAGTACGACCGCCCTAGTGCAGGTCACCGTCGAGGTGCCCGCCGGGTCGTGGGGCACTGGCTGCGAGCTATCGCAGGTCTACAGGCAGGCGTCCGAAGAGGCTGTCGGAAAGCTGCGCCGACTGTTCGAGAAAGAGCGAATCCGCATCGTCGGCGTCGCTTCCATCAAAGCCATCACCACGGTTACGGAGGCCCGCAATGGATGACCAGCAGCGTGCCAGGGAGTTGCTTGCGCAGGAGTATGAGCGCGCCGGGCTGGTTGATTCCGCCCGAGAAAATCGGACAAACCGAATGGACCCGCATCTGGGATCGGCGCGGGATTTCAACGTGGCCATCGCCGCAATCACCGCCGCCCTGCGCGCCGCGCCGGAGTGGAGGCCCATCGAATCTGCGCCGGAAGGCCGGCTGGTGGTGGTCGGCTGGTTGGACATCGAAGACTCGCACTACCCAGAGAACTACGAGTTCGACTATCTGGAGGATAGACTCTGGGCGAAGCACGAAGATTGCGCCGAGCATGCTTTTGCAGTCGCGACGCCCGGCAGCAAGATGCCGAAGGAGAACGCGCCCTACCAGTGGTGGATGGACCTGCCAGCGTTCCCTGCCACCACTCCGCAGGGGGTGAAGGATGCATAAGACCTGCACCAAATGCGTCCGCTCCCTGCCGCTGCAGCAGTTCAACCGCGCAGGGAAGCAAGGCCGGTCCGGCGTGTGCGTGCCGTGCACCAACGACATGCGCCGGTTGCGTGCTCCCCTGCCCGACCAGGTGCCTGACATCGAGCAGGTCCGCATCAACAACGCCGCTTCCCTGTGGTTCGGGCCTGTGCGGCCGCAGCCGAGGTATGCCGTATGAGCACCACGGAAGCCATCGACCACGTTGCCATCGGCCACGACCTCGCGCGCAAGACCGGCGTGAACCTGGAGAAGGCCCGGCCGAAGACCCGCCGCATGTGGGAGGCGCGCGGCCTGGCTGTGATCGCCCTCGCCCGAGGCGATCTCGACGAGGCCACCAAGATCATGGCGCCGTTTGCGAGGAAGCGCCGATGACCGCCCCGCAGCTGTTCCCCAAGCCGGTCAAGCGCATGAAGCAGCCGCTCAAGGACTTCCTGCGCGAGCAGCTTGCCGCGGCCGCAAACGAGATCATCCGGCTCCGCGCCCAGGAGCTGGCCAATGAAGACCGAATCAAGAGCGCCCGCGCGGCGCTGGAAGGAGAAGCCCTATGACTGCATCCGGCATTGCGCCAACTTTCATCCGCTTGCCAGAGGTTCGCCGCCGCACCGGCCTGGGCAAGACCACCATCTACGATTGGATGAAGGAAGGCCGGTTCCCGAAATCCTTGCACCTCGGCGGCAACATCGTGGCCTGGGTCGAGTCGGAAATCGACGCCTGGCTTGAGGCCAAGATGGCCACTCGGGAGGGCGGTATGGCGAGCGCGGCGTAATGCGGGGGCACCAATGGGGGCATCAGCTCGGCCCCAAGCCAATTAACCCCTCTCACTCAATAACTTACGCCGGGTTTGATGTAGAGCCCACCTCCACCATATAAAGGTACCGCAAGGTATCGGCAACACGAAAAACCCCTGAGAAATCAGGGGTTTTTCTTTGCGCGATGTTCAGCAAGGCCCAGCGTCTCGACATTGCCGAAAGACCATATAAGAACTATATTTGGTCCTTGTTACTCAGGAGCCAGGCCATGCGCTACTCATCTCAAGTCAAGCCGATCAGCTACCTCAAGGCCAATGCGGCCGAGGTCCTGACGCAGCTCGCTGAGCGGCGCGAGCCGTTGGTGATCACCCAGAACGGTGAGGCAAAGGCCGTACTCCAAGACGTCGGCTCCTTCGAAGAGACGCAGGAGACCTTGGCTCTGTTGAAGATCCTCGCGCTGGGCACCCAGGATGTTGGTGCAGGCAAGGTCAAGCCGGTGGCCGATGTCATCGCCCGCCTTCGCGCAAAGCGTGCAACCGACTGATGGTTGCTGCATCGGCCGACTACGAGGTTCTACTCACCCAAGGGGCTGAGCAGGATCTGGAGTCCATCCACGACTACATCGCGGAATTCGACTGTGCAGCCAACGCCAACACCGTGCTGGATGCGCTGATGGACGTTGTTGATGGCCTTTCCAGGTTTCCAGAGCGTGGTAGTCACCCGAACGAGTTGGCCGCACTTGGTATCAAAGAGTTTCGCCAGACTTTCTTCAAACCTTACCGGGCGATCTACCGCATCGCGGGCGACCAGGTCATCATCTATCTGATAGCTGACGGCCGTCGGGACATGCAATCCATCCTTGCCCGTCGCCTGCTCGGCGCTTGAGTCTTGATGCTTCCCTTCGGCTCGCTACCGTTCAAATTGGGGCGCACGCTGCTGAACTCTCATCTTGTCAGATAAATCCTAGCCTCAATAAGGTGTATCCCTCATAGATGTAGTGGTATCCCCGACAGCACCATTACAGGCCATTGGCTGGCAGCCATCACAGCGGGTGCTGTATGGACTACGAGAAGTTGCGGGATAGCTTCGACGTTCTGGCGCAGCAGGTCGTGCAGGACGCCACGTCGCTTGGCGAGTACGAGCGCAAGCAGAAGCTGCTGGAGATGCATCAACTGGTCGACAAGATCGTCGAGGTAGTGCCGGACGATGACGAACAGGCCAGCATCTTGTGCCGGCTGGAAGACCTGGTCTACCGCGCCAACAGCGCCATCAATGCCGCCGAGCAGCTTGAGAACCTCAGAAAGAAGTCCGCCCTGGCCTATGGCTGGTCACTGCATACGGACTGATTTGACCAAGCGCTGCCCGGCTACTGGGCACTCGCCCCATGCCTGCGGTTTTGATCGCTGGCTGCGCTTTCTGAAGATCCGCGACACGCCCACTACGCATTCATCCCTCAACTCCGGCACCATAGCCATCAGGGCCGCCCATCGGCGCGCACTGGATGCAGCACGGTCGGCTCGACCCTGCCGCCATACCCACCGTCATGGATTACGGCAATGGCAGCCAAACGCGGTTCACAGCCTTCCCCTCCCCGGCTTATCAGGGCCATCGCGAGCGCATTGCTGACGGCCTGTGTGGCCCTGCCCGCATTCGCCAGCGCGGCAGACGAGTCCGAACGGCAAGCCACCACACCCAAACTCGAAGGCAGCCAGCTCACGATGCTGGACGCCGCATTAGCGAGCCTGCCAGCCCAGCGCCCCGGCGTCACCGACATCTACGTGCTCGGCGTAGCCGGCGATGCCGACGAAGACGTGTTCACCAATGAAGTAGCCTACCTGCGGCAACTGTCGGCAACACGCTGGGGTGCCGAAGGCCGCATGATCAGCCTGGTCAACCAGCCCGCCCTGGGCCATGGCGGCCCGCCGCAGGTTATGGCTACCGCCGACAGCATCGGCCATGCCCTCAATGGACTCGGGCAGAAGCTGGACCCGAATGAAGACGTGCTGTTCCTCTACCTGACCAGCCACGGTCTGCATGACAACAGCGTCTACCTGCACACCGGCCGCGACCAGGAAGACTACCTGGCACCGGCACAGCTCGCACGGATGCTGGATCAGGCCCAGATCGGCAATGCGGTGATCGTGGTTTCGGCCTGTTTCTCAGGTGCCTTCGTACCGGCGCTGATGTCTCCGCAACGCATGGTGATCACCGCCGCGCGTAAGGACCGCCCATCCTTTGGCTGCGGCAATACCGATAGCGCAACCTGGTTTGGCCGCGCCTTCCTGGTCGAGGCCTTGAACGCCACCAATGACTTTGCCCACGCCTACACGCTGGCCGCAGGCAATGTGCGGCGCCGCGAGAAGGAGCAAGGCGAACTCCCCTCCGAACCGCAGTTCAAGAACGGCAGGACGGTCGCAAGCGTGCTTGAACAATGGCGCGCGGGCCTGCCGGAAGCACCTGCCGTGCCCTATCCCTTCGTTCACCAGCGGCCAGCCGGGGCCAAGACCGTCACACCCAAGAGCAAGCCCGTCACCAACAATCGCAAGGGTTGAATCCTTCCCTTGGGCGCTAGATGAAGCCCGCGACGCTACCCATTCAGGATGGCAAGCGCCGTCGCCCGGCTTCTGCGAAAATATGGCATGACTGACTTCTCTTCCCTGCCGCTGTCGCCGGCACTCGCTCCTGGCATCGACGCGCTGGGCTACACCTCGATGACGCCGGTCCAGGCGCTGGCCCTGCCGCCGATCCTGGAAGGCCGCGACGTAATCGCACAGGCACCGACCGGCAGCGGCAAGACCGCCGCCTTCGGCCTTGGCCTGCTCAACCGGCTCGACCTGTCGATCAGCCGCACCCAGGCCTTGGTGCTGTGCCCGACCCGCGAACTGGCCGACCAGGTCGGCAAGCAGCTGCGCAAGCTCGCCACCGGCATTCCCAACCTGAAACTGCTGATCCTCACCGGCGGCATGCCGCTGGGCCCGCAGCTGGCCTCGCTGGAAGCGCATGACCCGCAGGTCGTGGTCGGCACCCCCGGCCGCGTGCAGGAACTGGCACGCAAGCGCGCGCTGAATCTGGGCCAGGTCCGAACCTTCGTGCTGGACGAAGCCGACCGCATGCTCGACATGGGTTTTGAAGAGCCGATCCGCGAGATCGCCGGCCGCACCCACAAGGAACGCCAGAGCCTGCTGTTCTCGGCCACCTTCCCGGAAGCGATCCGCGAACTGGCCCGCGCCCTGCTCAACGAGCCGGCCGAAGTCACTGTCGATGGCCAGGCCGAGGCCCCGGCCATCCAGCAGCTGTTCTTCGAAACCGAGCCGGCCAACCGCCAGAAGGCACTCGGCGGCTTGCTGCTGAGGTATACGCCGGAATCGGCGGTGGTGTTCTGCAACACCCGCAAGGACGTGGACGAAGTGGCCAACTCGCTGCGCCAATTCGGCTTCTCGGCGTTGGCGCTGCACGGCGACATGGAACAGCGCGACCGCGACGAAGTGCTGATGCAGTTCTCCAACCGCAGTTGCAACGTGCTGGTCGCCAGTGATGTGGCCGCACGCGGCCTGGACGTGGAAGACCTGGCTGCCGTGGTCAACTACGAGCTGCCGACCGACATCGACACCTACCAGCACCGCGTTGGCCGTACCGGCCGTGCCGGTCGCAATGGCCTGGCATTGAGCCTGGTTGCCGGCCGCGAGCGCAGCCGCGCCGATGCGCTGGAAGCACAGCAGGGCAAGCCGCTGAACTGGCAGAAGACCCCGCTGGCAACGGCGCGGCCGGCAGAGCTGCCGCAGGCGGCGATGACCACCCTGCGCATCGATGGCGGCAAGACCGACAAGCTGCGCGCTGGCGACATCCTCGGTGCTCTGACCGGTGATGCCGGGCTGTCGGCCAAGGCGATCGGCAAGATCGACATCTTCCCCACCCGCTCCTACGTGGCCATTGCCCGTGAGCAGGTAGGCAAGGCTCTTGCACGCCTGGAAGCCGGCAAGATCAAGGGCAAGCGTTTCCGCGTTCGCAAGATGTAAGCAGGCGCCGGCCCAGCCCGGCGCTTGAACGCGCGTATGACTTCCCAGCCGGACACCCGCTCTTCCAGCATTGCGGCTGATACGCACGCCACGGCCTTTCCGTGGCGTGCCGTGTCTGCGGGTTGGCTGCTGCTGACCCTGGTCACCCTGCCGGCAGTACAGCTCACCGGCCCCTCCGCAGGCAGTCTGGCTCCCATCGAGCTGATGCGTTCCCTGCTGTTCCTGCTCGGCATCTACAGCCCCTGGCTGCTGGCGACGCCTGGTCTTTGGCGGCTGTGCGCACGCTGGCCGCTGGGCATGGGCAGCGACGCCAGAGCGGCGGGCAAGCTGTTAGCTGCCGGCATCTGGATCATTCCTGCGCTGTCGCTGATGGGCTGGATGTTTGGCTACTCCCTCTCGCAACTGGCGCTGCCCCGTGCGCTGCCCGACAGCTGGCTGCATGCGGTTATCGCCACCAGCTTGTTTGCGCTGCCCACCTACATCGGTGTGATCGGCATCGGCCAGACACTGGCCTATATTCGCCGCTATCGCCGTCGTGGCGAGCTGCTGGCACAGGCGCGCGAACAAGCCTTGCGAGCGCGACTGAATCACCATTTCCTGTTCAACGCACTCAATGCGATCGGCGCACTGGGTTACCGCGATGCCGAGCGCGCTGACGCTGCCTTGGTGCAGCTGGGTGAGTTACTACGTAACCTGCTGCGGAGCGAACCTTTCGTCACCCTGCGCGAGGAAGTGGCGCAGGCGATGACCTTCATCGAACTGCAGCGACTGCTGCTGCAACAGCCAGTGCAGGTGCAACTGCAGGCCAGCGCCGATGCATGGGATGCGCGCGTGCCCAGCCTGCTGCTGCAGCCATTGATCGAGAACGCCGTGCGCTTCGCCAGCGCCGCGGGTACGGACGACGTCACGATCAACCTGCACTTCGAGTCTCGCGATGATCAACTTTACCTGCAGATCCGCAACCCGCTTGGCGACGCTGCCGCCGGCATGGGGATTGGTCTGCAAGCCAGCCACGAACGTCTGCAGGCGATCTACGGCGAGCGTGCCACGCTGCACGCACAATGCGACGCTGCGCACTTCCAGGTCAGCATCCAGCTACCACTTGCCAGCAGCGAGCCCGCCGCATGATCCGCACCCTGCTGATCGACGACGTCGCACTGGCCCGCGACAAGCTGCGCCACCTGCTGGGCGCACATGCCGATATCCAGATAGTCGGCGAGGCGCCCAGCATTGCCCATGCACGTTCGCTGCTGGCTACCGAACAGGTCGAGCTGTTGTTGCTGGACATCCAGTTGCCCGATGAAGACGGCCTGCAGCTCGCGCGCAGCCTGGCCGCGCCTGCACCGGCGATCATCTTCACCACCGCCCATGCAGAACATGCACTGGCCTCCTACGAACTGGGCGCGGTCGATTACCTGCCCAAGCCACTGGATGCCAGCCGTCTTGCCGTCGCACTGGACCGGCTGCGCAGGCATCTGGCACGCGAGACCCCCAACCCGCTGGCACCGCTGTGCATCCGCAATGGCAGCCGCAGCGACTACGTGTCGCCGACCGACATCGACTACATCGACAGCGCCGGCCACTATGCCTGCCTGCATGTCGGCAAGCAGGTGCACCTGCTGCGCGAGAGCATTGGCCGGCTTGCAGAGCAATTGGCGCCGGCCGGCTTCGTGAAGGTGCAGCGCGCGGTCATCGTCAATTGCGCACGCGTGCGCAGCCTGCTGCCACGCCGCAATGGCGATGCGACGCTGGAGCTATTGGACGGCACCCAACTGCCACTGAGCCGGCTGCATCGCGAAGCGTTCGAAGCGAAGATGGGCAAGGCCAGCTGAGACGCACGGCTCATGCCAAGCCCGGCACGGCCTGCACCATTGCTGGCGCCCAGCTGTTCCGTTGCATTTCCTGCAGCGGCAACATCGCAGGCCGCTCCTCGTTCACAACACCAATGCTCAAGCATCTCCTGCTTCCGCTGCTGCTCAGCTGCAGCCCCCTCGCCTTTGCCGCCGAACTACGCGTACATCCCGTGGACGGCCCAGCCGATCAACCGGTGCAGATCAGCGTTGCCGGGCTGCTGCCAAGCCAAGCGGTGAAACTGCAGCTCTCCCTGCAGGACAGTAGCGGCAACCGCTGGCTGGCGCACGCCAACTACCGTGCCGATCACAACGGCATTGCCGATACCGCCACGGCTGGCGCCGAGGCCGGCAGCTACGCAGGTGTCGATGCGATGGGACTGTTCTGGTCGATGCGGCCGGAATCGGGCAAGGGTCGACCCACGCCACTGCCCATGCGCAATGAAGCAGACGGCCTGCGCCATGCGCCAGCAACGATGCAATTGGAGGCTTTCGTTGATGGCGAACGGATCGGGCAACAGACCTTGCTGCGGCGGATCAACGCGGCCGAAGTCGTTGCCACGCCTTTGCAGCTGCGAGGAGTGGTCGGTAATCTCTATCACCCTGCAGGAGCCTTGGACGATGGCCGCCGCCATCCTGTCGTGATCACCCTGGGCGGCGCCGAAGGCGGCATCGATACCGCGAATCTGTATGCCGCCTGGTTGGCGTCCAACGGTTTCGTCGCTGTGGCTGTTGCCTATTACCGGATGCCCGGACTGCCCAAGGATCTGATCCGCGTACCGATCGACCCGGTCAGCAACACGGTCGACTGGCTGCGTACCCAGCCCTTTGCCGGCAAGGTCGGGGTGATGGGAGGTTCCTGGGGCGGCACCGTGGCGATGGCATCCGCCGCACATGATCCGCGCCTGCAGGCGGCTGTGTCATGGGTAGGCAGTCCCGCACCGTTCCGCGGTATCCGCCGTGATGTGCCGCCGGCCGATTTCCGCGCCGTGGATGAGCCTGCATTGAGCGTTGCTGGACGCGACCTCCCGTTCCTGCCCTATGTGGAACAACTCAACTGGAATCAGCCCGGCGCGCACGCGGCAGCATTGGAGCAGGCGATGCTGCCGATCGAACGCATCAACGGCCCGCTACTGCTGATCGCAGGCGGTGACGACCAGCTCGGCGCCTCCGGCGAGATGGCGGCGTTGGCGATGCAGCGTCTGAAGCGTCGTAGTGCGCCGCAGCCCGATGTGCTGCTCTACTACTCCGACGCTGGTCATCTGATCACACCATTCCTGCAGCCCACCACCTTCCGCAGCGACACCGGCCCCTACATCCCGGTCGGCGGCACTGCCGAAGGCTATGCGCGCGCCGACCGGGAGAGCGGCCCGGCAGTGTTGGCATTCCTGCGGAAGGCGCTGGTCGAAGGGGAAATCCGGATCAAGCGCTGAGCCTGCTTCAGGCGGGGCGAGCGCGCAGCGTCAACCGCAATGCCGCGGCAACAACCGCTACGCTGGCTGCGACAAACAGCGCCAGCGCAGTGGCCTCGCCGATGCCACGATGGATCAGCAACAGGTACACGCCGATGCAGCTTGCCTGTGCAAACAACGGCCAGGCAACACGGCGGACAGCGCTGCGGAACACACGCCAGACCAGCACCACGCTCAACAACCAGCCGCAGGCGAACGCCACCGGATCCAAGGCGAGCGAGAATTCATATACATTGCAGATGACGAACCACGCGCTCCAGCCAAGCATCGCCAGCAGCAGCGCCAGTCCACCCAACACACGCATGGCGCGCATCAGGCGAACACCGCCACGCTTTGCCGGCCGCGCATCACCACCCGGCCCTGCTCATCCCATACCTGCATGTCCTGCGATGAATAACCATCGCGCGCATGCTGGCTGAAAGAGCGCAGCAGGAACCACTCACCCTGTGGCACAGGCTCAAGCAGCTCTACGTTCCAGGTGATGGAGCTGATCGGTGCAGGGGTGCTGAAACTGGTGAACGCTGCCGGCGGCATCGCATCGCCCATCGCGATCAGAGCCACGGCAGGATCTACTCCACTGGCATCCCGGTGGCGAATCCAGGTCAGCAACTCCGGAATCTCCGCAGCCGACGCCGGCATCGCGCCACCGGCAGGACGCATCTGGAAGTTCTGGGTGAAGGCCGGTGCGAACGGCATCGCCGCCATATCGAAGTCGCGGTACGCGGCAGGCCCCTTGGCCGGCAACTCGCCAGCGAAATCATGCACAACCGCGCTGTCGCGGGCGCGCCCGAATACCAGCGACAAGCGTGCCGCCAGTGCATCGTCGGAGTACACATCCACGCCGACATTCACCACCGACTTGCCCTCACGCAGCACCGCCGGCACAAAGCGCAGCAGGCCGGCTGCTGGACCGATGAAGGTCACCTGCATCGAGCGCAGCGGCGGCAGCTGTTCTGCATGGCTCTGCATCGCCGCGGCCACACCCAGCGCACTGAGCACGCCGCCGTAGGCGGTACGCCCCTGGCGCCAACTGTCAGGGAGCAGCAGCCCTTGTCCAACATCGAAGGAAGACAGCAGCTCACTCAACGTCGGCATTCGGAACTCCGCAGGTTTGGGGTTGGATCAGGTGCTCAGTAAACCAGTGTAGCGGTCAGCGGCAAACCATCCGGCCAGCGCTCACGGCCACCCAGTCCATCCAGCTCGACCAGCACCGCGCCACCTACAACCTGCGCCTCAAGCTGCGCAGCCAGCTGCAGGGCCGCAAGCAAGGTGCCGCCAGTAGCCAGCACGTCGTCGACCAGCAGCACGCGCGCCCCCGGCGGCGTTGCGCCGACACTGACTTCGATACGATCGGTGCCGTACTCCAGCGCGTATTCCTGCTTCAAGGTCGCACCCGGCAACTTGCCCGGCTTGCGCACAGGTACAAAGCCCACGCCAAGCTCCAGGGCCAATGCGGTGCCGAGAATGAAGCCCCGTGCCTCCACGCCCAGCACCGCATGCAGGCCGGCATCACGCCACGGCTCGGCCATGGCCTGGACGGCGGCACGGAAACAGGCGCCATCACCCAGCAGCGGGATGATGTCCTTGAACAGGATGCCGGGCTTGGGGAAGTCGGCGATGTCGCGGATCGGGCGCGACCATTCGGGGTAGGCAGAGGTGGTCATATCAGTCATTCAAGAAGAAAGTGCTCAGGAGCTGCACGACAGCATCGAGCAGCCGGCGCGGTCGCGCGCCCATTCCGGGCGCTTGCCGGCAAATGCCTCGCGCCCGGGTTGTTCGTCATAAGGATGCCGCATCACGTCCAGCAAGTCCGTGATTCCGGCCAGATCGCCTTGTTCGGCACGGTCGATGGCCTGCTGGGCCAGCCAGTTGCGCAACACGTACTTGGGGTTGGCGGCCTGCATGGCATCACGGCGCTGTTGCGGCGACTGCCCAGCGTCCCGAACCCGCGCGGAGTAACGCTGCAGCCAGTCGGTCAGTGCCGGCAGCACCTGCTCCCGAGCAATCGGCGAGTAGAAGGACTGCTCCAGCGGGGCAATCTGCGGCGCGTCGATATCAATGGACGCCAAGGCGCGGAACGCCAGCGTCATGTCCATCTCGCCTTCCTGCAGCAGCTGCTGGAACTGCGTCATCAGCTCGACGTCGCCGTCACGGAATTCGCCCAGGCCGAGCTTGGCGACCAGATGCGCACGCTCTTCGGCTTCATAGCGCGCACGGAACCTATCCAATCCGGCCTGCAGAGGTGCAACCTCGGCAAACAGCGGCGACAACGCCTGCGCCAGCCGCACCAGGTTCCAATACGCCACCTGCATCTGTGTACCGAAGCGGTAGCGGCGGCCCTGCGCATCGGTGGTGTTTGGCGTCCAGTCCGGATCGTAGTCCTCGACCCAGCCGTAAGGGCCGTAATCCAGGGTCAAACCTAGAATGGACATGTTGTCGGTATTCATCACGCCGTGTACGAAACCGACCCGCATCCACTGCGCCACCATCACCGCGGTACGCGTGCAGACCTGCGCAAACCAGTCGGCATACAGCGCCTCGCCATTGCCCTGCAGCTCGGGGTAATCACGGGCAATGCAGAAATCGACAAGCTGCCGCAGCAGCGCGACATCACCGCGCGCCGACGGCAGCTCGAATGTGCCAAAGCGGATGAACGACGGCGCGACCCGGCACACCACCGCGCCGGGCTCGGCCTGTGGATGACCGTCGTAGAACATGTCGCGCATCACCGGCTCGCCCGTAGCAACCAGGCTCAGTGCGCGGGTGCTGGGCACACCAAGATGATGCATGGCCTCGGAGCACAGGAACTCGCGCAGCGAAGAACGCAGTACCGCGCGGCCATCGGCACCGCGCGAGTACGGGGTTGGGCCAGCACCTTTGAGCTGCAGCTCCCAGCGCCTGCCATTGGCCAGCAACTCCCCCAGGGAGATGGCGCGGCCATCGCCAAGCTGCCCGGCCCAATGGCCGAACTGATGGCCGCCGTAATTGGCAGCCCACGGCTGCATTCCGGCGAACAAGGCATTGCCGCCGAAGACCTCGGCGAATTCGGGACTGGTGACCATTGCCTGCTCAAAACCAAGCAACGCCGCGACCTCGGCCGAGTACGCCAGCAGCTGCGGCGCAGCCACCGGCGTCGGCATTACCGTCGACCAGACGGCCCCCAGTACCTCGCGGCGACGCGCACCGGATTCGGGATCGCCCGGCAGCTCGTGCTGGAAGCGGTTATCAAATTGCGGAAGCGTGTCGTTCATCAGTTGGAAATGGGGACTGCCAGCCGCCGCCGCAAGCTCAGCGCGCGCCACCGACCTTGTCCAGCGCACCGCCACGCTGCTCGGCGCGCTGATAGGCCGGGCGCTCGGCGATACGTGCCAGGAAAGCCTGCAGCTTCGGGTAATCGGTCATCGGGCCGGCACGCAGCGCAGCGGCCTGGATCGGGAAGCTCATCTGGATATCGGCCGCACTGAAGCGCTCGCCGCTGAACCAGGTCGATTCGGCCAGCGCCTGCTCCATCCAGCCCAGGTGCAGGCGCAGCTGCGGGCTGATGAAGCTCTTCATCACCTTGTCGACGATGCTGTGGGCGATCGGCTTGGCGAAAAACGGCAGCGGCGCCTTGCGCACCTTGGCAAACACCAGGCTCATCACCAGCGGCGGCATCGCCGAGCCTTCGGCGTAGTGCATCCAGTAGTGATAGTGCAGGCGCTCCGGCGCTTCCACCGGCACCGGCTGCGGCGACAACTTGCGCTCCGGGTCGTAGCGGTCGGCGAGGTATTCGAGGATGGCCCCGGATTCGGCCAGGATCAGCGCCCCGTCCTGCAGCACCGGCGACTTGCCGAGCGCATGCACCCTGCGCAGTTCCGCTGGCGCCAGCCAGGTCTTGGGGTCACGCTTGTAGCTGACCACGTCGTAGGCCAGGCCAAGTTCTTCCAGCATCCACAGCACGCGCTGCGAGCGCGATTGTTCCAGATGGTGCACCGTGATCATCGCTGGCTCCAGCCCAATTCAATCGAAATCGAAGCTGCATCCTAACCAGCGCCGGCAGAACGCAGCGTCAGTGCGAGACAAAGCCCGATGGGAAGGCACAAATAAAAAAGCACAAATAAAAACGCCGGAAGCTTTCGCTTCCGGCGTTCCAAGCAACCTTACGGTAGCAAGGGGTCGATTAGACCGCCTGCACCTGGTCAGCCTGCATACCCTTCTGGCCCTGCACGGCGACGAAAGTCACCTTCTGGCCTTCCTGCAGCGACTTGAAGCCGTTGCCCTGGATGGCGCGGAAATGCACGAACAGGTCCGGGCCGCTTTCCGGGGTGATGAAGCCGAAGCCCTTAGCGTCGTTGAACCACTTGACAGTGCCGGTCTGACGATCAGACATGTACTAACTCCTGAAACATAAGTTGAAATAATCGCAGCCACCGGAGATCGGGGCCGAGACTGAGTTGCAGGCGTTGGTAAAGCGGATCGATGAGCCGATCAAGAAGATCAACTGCATCAGGCCACGATTCACGGTGACCCTTGCAAGCACAGTGGGATGGACGATACGCGGCTTTGTTCCAAAAAGCGATAATTACCGCATTCAGAAACCCAATTTGATTCAGTCCGTCCATTAAGTTGCTGAAAATAGTCAATTTTCTGACGATAGCCCAGAACCAGCAAAGTCTGAAAATCCAATAGACTGCGCGGCATGAGCCCTGAAGACGCCGTTTCCGCCACTCCTTCACCCACCCGGATCTGGGTCGATGCCGACGCCTGTCCCGTGGTGATCAAGGAAATCCTGTTCCGCGCCGCCGAACGGGCCAAGGTCGAGACCGTACTGGTCGCCAACCAATGGCTGCGCACCCCGCCCTCGCGCTTCATCCGTGCCATGCAGGTGCCCGGCGGCCCGGATGTTGCCGACGATGCCATCGCCGAACGGGTCAATCCCGGCGATCTGGTCGTCACCCAGGACATTCCGCTGGCAGCACGCGTGCTGGAAAAGAACGCCATCGCACTGAACCCGCGTGGCGAGCTCTACACCGCCAACACCATTGCCGAGCGGCTATCGATACGCAACTTCATGGAAGAACTGCGCGGGGCCGGCATCCAGACCGGCGGCCCGGCCACCTTGCACGCGCGTGATCGCCAGGCGTTTGCCGCGCAGCTGGACCGTTGGCTGGCGCAACGCCGCTGAAGATCACAGCAGCTCACGCACACTACGGAACGCCCGCTGCCGTCCGTCGAGCGGATCGATGAAGCTCAGACGCCGCGCCAGCAGTTGCAGCGGCCGGCTGTAGTCATCGGCCGCGCGCTCGAGCACCTGCGGGTAGTAATCGTCACCGATGATAGCCGCGCCCAGCGCCGCCATATGCACGCGCAGCTGGTGCTTGCGCCCGCTCACCGGCTCCAGCGCATAGCGCCACATCTCGCCACGCCGCTCGATGACCTCCACCCGGGTCAACGCATTGGCTTCGCCCGCAAGCTCAGCCATGCGGAAGAACGGCTCGCCACGGCCAATGCGACTGCTGCGCAGCAGCGGGAATTCCAGCGCCGGCAAGGCCGGAGCAAGGGCTTCGTAGCCCTTGTCGATGCGGCGCTCGGCGAACAACCGCTGATACAAAGCGCGCGTGTCCGGGTTACAGGAGAACAGGACCAATCCGGCAGTGCCACGATCAATCCGGTGCAAAGGCGCCAGCTCGCGGTTACCGGTGCTGGCGATCAGTCGGGCGAGCAAGGTCTGGCGCACGAAGCGGCCGGCCGGTGTTACTGGCAGGAAGTGGGGCTTGTCGGCCACCAGCAGGTGTTCGTCCTGGTACAGGATCTGCTCGGCGAACGGCACTTCCGGCTCGTCGGCGACCTCGCGGAAGTACTGGATCTCCTGCCCTGCCCGCCACGGCTGCGTCGGCGTCAGCACCTGACCGTCACTGCCAAGCACCCTGCCGCGCGCAAACCGGTCCTGCCATTGCGCCCGGTCTATTGCCGGAAACCGCGCACACAAACCCTCCAGCAGGCTGTTCCACGGGCCTGGCGCGAGTTGCAGGCGGCTGGGCAGATCATGATCAGGCACGTCGGGGCGGGTCCGTTACAGGGCAAGGCATTATGATGGGCGGTCTTTGTCCCCGGTATTCCCATGGCCCTCACCGCCACCATCCGCAAGGCCGAGCTGCAGATCAGCGACATGGACCGCGGCTACTACGCGACCCATAACCTGACCCTGGCCCAGCATCCCTCCGAAACCGACGAGCGCCTGATGGTGCGCCTGCTCGCCTTCGCCCTCAATGCCGAGGACCGGCTGGAGTTCGGCAAAGGCCTGAGCAGCGAGGACGAGCCGGACCTGTGGCAACTGGACTATACCGGCGATATCGAACAGTGGATCGACCTGGGCCACCCGGACGAATCGCGGGTGCGCAAGGCCTGCAACCGCAGCCGTCGCGTGCAGATCGTCAACTACGGCGGCAATGCCTCCGATATCTGGTGGCAGAAGCAGGGCAAGCACCTGACCCGCTTCAACAACCTGTCGGTGGTCGACCTGCCGTCCGCGTTTGTCGAACGCTGGGGCGAACTGGTGCAGCGGGCAATGCGCTTCAGCGTGCTGATCCAGGATGGCGAGGTGCAGATCCTCAATGATCAGATCCAGCTGGACGTGATCCCGGTCTGGCGCAAGCGCCCGGCGGAGTAAGCAGTAGTGGCAGACAAGCTAATCCGCTGCGACGTACTGGTGATCGGCGCAGGCGCGGCCGGGCTGATGTGCGCGCTCACCGCCGGCCAGCGCGGCCGTATCGTGCAGGTGATCGATCATGCCAACAAGGTTGGCAAGAAGATCCTGATGTCCGGCGGCGGCCGCTGCAACTTCACCAATACCGGCACCACCGCAGCGAACTTCATTTCGAACAACCCGCATTTCTGTAAATCGGCGCTGGCGCGCTATACGCCGGCCGATTTCATCGAGATGGTCGAACGCCACGGCATCGCCTATCACGAGAAGGAGCTCGGCCAGCTGTTCTGCGATATCTCCTCCAAGCAGATCGTAAAGATGCTGCTGGACGAGTGTTCCGACGCTGGCGTGCAGATTCGAACTGATTGCGGCGTGCAGCAGATCGAGCGTGGCGCCGATGGCTTCCGCGTGCGGACCGCGCAGGGCCTGTTCCACAGCGCCTCGGTGGTGATCGCCACCGGTGGCTTGTCGATTCCCAGCATGGGCGCCAGCGGCTTCGGTTACGAGCTGGCACGCAACTTCGGCCACGAGCTGCTGCCGACCCGCGCCGGTCTGGTGCCGCTGACCCTGAGCGGCACCCACCAGGAACGCTTTGCCGAGCTCAGCGGCGTTGCGCTGCCAGTCGAGGCTCGCTGCAACGGCCAGCGCTTCCGCAACTCCATGCTGATCACCCATCGCGGTGTCAGTGGCCCGGCGATCCTGCAGATTTCCTCGTACTGGCAGCCCGGCAATGACCTGCGGTTGGACCTGCTGCCCGATCACGATGCAGCTGAATGGCTGCGGCAGATGAAGCGCGAACGCGGCGCCTCCGAGCTGCGCACCGTGCTGTCCGACGTCATGCCGCGGCGGCTGGCGCTGCGCCTGTGCGAGCAATGGCTGAAGGACAAGCCGATGCGGCAGATGGACGAGCCCGAACTCAAGGCGGCCGCCAGCCTGTTGTCCGACTTTTCGCTGGTGGCCAGCGGCACCGAGGGCTACCGCACCGCCGAAGTCACCCTGGGCGGCGTCGATACCCGCAAGGTCTCCTCCTCGACGATGGAATCGCAGCTCGTCCCCGGCCTGCATTTTGTCGGCGAGGTACTGGACGTGACCGGCTGGCTGGGCGGCTACAACTTCCAGTGGGCCTGGGCCTCTGGCCGCGCCGCCGGCATGGCGGTGTAAGCGGATTCATCGCGTCATGGCACCCGCCACGTGGCCATGCGCCCCCCGCTGCAGCGCACCCCGGCCGGCGACGGCGACGTCCCACCACCCGCCTTGCGACTACACTCACGGGAGCACGTCACAGGCAAGCGATCTGCGCATAGACGCCAGCGCCGTGCATCGTGTATTAAACCCCGTCCCCCGGGAGTCTTGAATGCAGAACGCCAAAGACATCACCTTGCGCTTGCTGATCGTTGATGACAGCGCCGAGAGCGCCGAGGCCATCGTCAGCACCTTGCGCAACAGCGGCATCGCGGTGCGTCCGTCGCGGCCGCAAAGCGCCGACGAGCTGAACCAGGCACTGGGCCAGCCCATCGACCTGGTGCTGGCAGCCAACTCTTACGCCATTCCCCAGTTGCTGCTGACCCAGCAGGTCGCGGCCAGCGGCAAGGACATTCCGATGATCCTGCTGAGCGACAGCATCGATGCACAGATGTTGCTGAACTCAGCCGCCAATGGCATCCGCGCCATCGCCTTGCGCCAACAGCCGGATCACCTGTTGTCGGTGGTGCAGAACGAATGGACCGACCTGCAGGCGCGACGCGGCCTGCGCCGGATCGAAGCACAGATGCGCGAGACCGAGCGCCGCTGCGATGCGCTGATCTCGTCCTCGCGCGACCCCATCGCCTACATCCACGAAGGCATGCACATCCGTGCCAACGAAGCCTATCTGGACATGTTCGGCTTTGAATCCTTCGAGGACGTGGAAGGCATCTCGCTGCTGGACATGGTGGCGCCGCAGCACGTGGAGAACTTCAAGCAGCTGCTGAAGTCACTGAGCAAGGGCGAAGCGCCACCGCCGCAGTACGAAGTGCACGCACGCAACCAGGATGGCGATACCTTCCCGGCGACCATGGAATTCACCGCCGCCACCTATGAAGGCGAGAGCTGCTTCCAGATCGTGTTCCGCCGCCGCGAGGAGTTCGACCCGGAGCTGGCGCGCGAGGTTGAGGCCCTGCGCCAGCGCGACCAGGTCACCGGCCTGCTCAACCGCCCGACCTTTATGGTGCAGCTGGAGAACGCGGTTGCCCAGGTCGGCCGCAGCGATGGCCAGTACGGCTTCCTGCTGGTCGAGCCGGATCACTACGCGCGCCTGCTGCCCGATATCGGCCTGGACTCGGCCGATGCATTGATTGCAGCCCTCGGCCAGAAGCTGGCCCAGGCAATCGGCGAAGACGCACAGCTGGCACGCTTTGGCGAACATAATTTCGCCCTGCTCACGGAAGGCGACTACGCGCACACCTCGCAGATGGCCGAACGCGTTCGTACTGCATTTGCCTCTTCGGTATTCAGCATCGGCGAGCGCTCGGCAACCGTCACCGTCAGCATTGGCGGCGTGCAGGTAGGCGAGAAGATCGCCAGCGTCGGCCAGGTCCTGAACCGCGCCAATGACTGCGCGCGCGCGGCGATCGAGCTGGGCGGCAATACGTTCAAGGTATTCGATCCTGGCGCGGCTGACCGCGTCGAGGAAGAACGCATCCAGAGCTGGGTGCAGCGCATCCGCCAGGCGGTGGCAGGCGATGGCTTCCATCTCCGCTTCCGGCCTGTGTTGAACCTGATGGGCGAGCCTATCCAGCTGTATGACACCTCGCTGCAGATGGAGAACAACGGCGAGATGGTCGGGCCGGCGACGTTCCTGCCGATCGCGCAGGAGCACGAGCTGCTGGCACCGATAAACCGCTGGGTGGTGGCCAACGCCATCCGCGCGCTGGGCGAGCGTCGCCGCGCCGGTCACCGCACGCACCTGATGGTACGCATCACCCCGGAGTCATTCTCCGACCCGGAGCTGCTGTCGGTGATCCGCACCGGCCTGCTGGCCGAAGGCGTGGAAGGCGCGCAGCTGTGGCTGCAGATTCCCGAAGCCAAGGTGTTCACCCATCTGCGCAATGCGCAGCAGTTCCTCAGTGATGTCACCGTACTGGGCTGCAAGGTCGGCCTGGAGCAGTTTGGCTCGGGCCTGGATTCGTTCCAGCTGCTGGCGCATTTCCAGCCTGGCTTCCTGAAGCTGGATAGCGCGTTTACTGCTGATCCTTCGCTGGCCAAGGAGCAGTTGGAGAAAACCCAGGAGATCACCAGCAAGGCACAGTCGGCGGGCATTCTGACCATCGCCGAGTTTGTGGCCGATGCGTCGACGATGAGCTTGTTGTTCAGTGCCGGCGTGGATTACGTGGAAGGCGATTTTGTCGGGCCACCTACGGCTGAGATGGATTTTGAGTTTGGTTGATGGGTGATTGGGCTGCGTCCTGACGTTCGGCGCTAGAAGCTGCCCTCACCCCAACCCCTCTCCCGCAGGCGGGAGAGGGGCCAGCAATCCGCGAGCGCGAGCAATGTCTGCAACCGCAGCTTTAAAGCCCCTCTCCCGCTGGCGGGAGAGGGGCCAGCAATCCGCGAGCGCGAGCAATGTCTGCAACCGCAGCTTTTAGAGCCCCTCTCCCGCGCGCGGGAGAGGGGTTGGGGTGAGGGGAAGCTCCTGGCTAGAGATGCAAAAAAGAAGGCCGCGCAAAGCGCGGCCTTCTCTCATCCAAAAAACCGAGAAACTCAGACCTCAACAATCCCCGGAATAGCCACATCCGGATTCACGTCGGCCTCGTAATCCACGCCGTCGATGCCAAACCCGAACAGACGCAGGAAGTCAGCCTTGTAGCCGGCCAGGTCGCTGATCTCGTACAGGTTCTCATTGGTCACCTGCGGCCACAGCTCCAGCACCTTGCTCTGCACTTCCGGCGCCATTTCCTTGTAGTCCGCACGCAGACGGCCTTCGCCGTCCACCAGCGCGATCTCACGGCCCTGCGCGTCCTGCAGCTGCTGGCGGATGTGCTCGGCCGCATTGGCGCCGCCCTGCGGGCCGTTGTACAGAATGTCGTACAGGGTATCGAGCTGCTCGATGCAGCCTTCGTGCGTGCCCTGCTCTTTCATCACCTTGAACAACAGCGACAGGTACAGCGGCATGGTCGGGATCGCCGAGCTGGCCTGGGTCACAACGGCCTTCAGCACCGATACGCGCGCATCGCCACCGAGCACCTGCAGCTTGTCGCGGATGGCCAGCACCTTGTTGTCCAGGTCCTTCTTGGCGGCACCGATCGAGCCGTTCCAGTAGATGGCCTGGGTGATCTCTTCGCCGACATAGGTGAACGCGGTCGTGGTGGCGCCCGGCGCGAGCACGCCAGCTTCAAGCAGGGCGTCGATCCACATCTGCCAGTCTTCGCCACCCATGACCTGCACGGTGCCGGCGATTTCCTCGGCCGTTGCCGGCTGCAGCGTGGTTTCAGTCAGCACTTCCTTGTCGGTATCCAGGCCACGCAAGGTGATCGGCGCGCCGATCGGCTTGAGCGTGGAACTGATGATCTCGCCGGTCTTGGGGTGCTTGCGGCGCGGCGCGGCAAGGCTGTAGACCACCTGATCGACCTGGCCCAGATCGGCCTTGATGATCTCGATGACCTTCTGCTTCACCTCGTCGGAGAATGCATCGCCATTGACGCTGCGCGCATACAGGCCAGCCTGGTGTGCGTACTTCTCGAACGCGGCGCTGTTGTACCAACCCGCTGTACCTGGTTTGGTCTCGCTGCCCGGGCGCTCGAAGAACACGCCCAGGGTGGCGGCATCGCTGCCAAACGCAGCCTTGATGCGTGCAGCCAGGCCGTAGCCGGTGGAGGCACCGAGCACCAACACCTTCTTCGGGCCGTTGGCCAGCTTGGGCTGGGCCTTGATGTAATCGATCTGTTCCTTGACCGCCGCATCGCAACCAGTCGGATGGGTGGTGACGCAGATGAAGCCGCGCACACGCGGTTTGATGACCATGAAAACCTCGGTTGGCTAAACAGAAGACAGCAGCACAAGCAGTTTGCGCGCTGAACCGGGAGGATCGTAGTGCGCTGCCGCAGCGAAAACAACCGACGCCACCGCATGGACTGCCCTGCCCTCACTCGGATTGCGGGCAAAAGAAAAGCCGCGCAGGGCGCGGCTTTTCAGCGAGGCAGTGCGGTACCGTCAGGGACGACGGGCCAGCTCTTCCTCATCCTTGGCCTTGGGCAGCAGATCCTGCTTGGTGACCTTGAACGGACCGATGCTCAGCAGCGGCACGGCCACGATGATCGAGGAGATGACCACGATCACGGCGCCGACCATGTGGGTCTCGGCCAGGCCTTCCATCGACTCGCCACCGAACATGTACAGCGCAAGTGCGGACAGGAAGAACAGCACCGCAGTGATGACCGTACGCGACAGCGTCTGGTTGATCGAGCGGTTCAGCACTTCCAGCGGCTCCACGCGCAGGCTGCGGAAGTTTTCGCGCACGCGGTCGAACACCACGATGATGTCGTTGATGGCAAAACCCATCACCGACAACATACCGGCCAACACGGTCAGGTCGAACTCGCGGCCAACCAGCGACATGTAGGCGATGGTCAGGATCAGGTCGAAGAACGCGGTGACGCTGGCGACGATGGCGAACTTCCATTCGAAGCGGGCGGCGATGTAGATCAGGAAGCCGATGACCATGAACAGCGTGGCGTAGATGCCGTTCATCGCCAGGTCCTTGCCGACCTGCGGGCCAACGAATTCACCCGGCTGCACGGTGGCGACGTTATCCGCCGCAGTCACCGCAACGCGGACATTCTCGGCAACCTTCTGTGCGGCATCGGCAGCATTGTTGTGCTCGCCATCTGGCGGCAGGCGGATCATCAAGTCATTGCCGCCGCCAACGCTCTGCACCTGGGCATTGTCGAAGCCGGCTTTTTCAAGACGCTCGCGCACCGTGTCGGCGTCGATGCTCTTTTCAAAGTGGGTACGCACAACCGTGCCGCCGGTGAACTCCAGCGCGTAGTTGAAGCCCTTGAAGCCGATGATGGCGAACGAGGCCAGCAGCAACACCACCATGATCGCGAGCACCGGCTTGCGGTGACTCATGAAGTCGATATTGGTGTCGTTCGGAACGATGTGAAGTGGAAACAGTTTCATGCAAGGAGTTCCTTGGAAAACCCGCACCGGTCAGGTGCGGGCTTCTGCGAAGAGATTCGCGTCAGATGGCCACGGAGTTCAGCTTCTTGCGCTTGGCGTAGATCAGCGTTGCCAGAGCACGCGACACGGTGATCGCCGTGAACATGGAGGCGAAAATACCGATGATCATGGTCAGCGCGAAGCCCTTCAGCGGGCCGGTACCGAACGCGTACAGCGCCACACCGACGATCAGGCCAGTGAGGTTGGCGTCGAGGATGGTGCCCGAGGCGCGCTCGTAACCCTCCGCGATGGCCTTCTTGGCCGGCATGCCCAGGCGCAACTCTTCACGGATACGTTCGTTGATCAGCACGTTGGCGTCGACCGACAAGCCGACCGACAAGGCCAGACCGGCAAAGCCGGGCAAGGTCATGGTCGCGCCGAACATCGACATCACCGCCACCACGATCAGCAGGTTGAACAGCAGCGCCACCGAGGTGATCACGCCGAACATGCGGTAGTAGATGGCGAAGAACACCAGGGTGAAGATGAACGAGAACACCACTGCCTTGACGCCGCGATCCACGTTCTCTTTACCCAGGCTCGGGCCGATCACGTATTCCTCGACGAAGTCCATCGGCGCAGCCAGCGAGCCGGCACGCAGCAGCTTGGCCAGGCCATCGGCTTCGGTCTTCTCCAGACCAGTGGTCTGGAATTCCTTGCCGAACACACCATTGATGTTGGCCACGGAGATCACTTCTTCCTTGACCCGGAAGCTGCGTTGCTCCACGCCGTTGACCATGGTCACCTGCGGAATCCGCTCGGTGTAGACCACGGCCATCGGCTTGCCGACATTGGCGCTGGTGAAATCAAACATGCGCTGGCCACCGACGCTGTTCAGCGTCACGCTGACCGACGGCAGGCCGTTCTGGTCAGTGGAAGTCGCTGCCTTGACCATCTGGTCACCGGTGACGATGGTGCGCTTGTTCAACAGCACCGGGCGACCGGCACGGTCGCGGTAAAGCTTGGCTTCCGGCGGGATGCGGCCAGTGCTGGCGGCATCCTCGGCATTGCCATCAACCACGGCGCGGTATTCCAGCGTCGCGGTGGCACCGATCATGCGCTTGGCTTCGGCGGTATCCTGCACGCCCGGCAACTCGACCACGATGCGGTCTTCGCCCTGGCGCTGGATGATCGGCTCGGCCACGCCCAGTTCGTTGACGCGGTTACGCAGAGTGGTCAGGTTCTGCTCGATGGCGCCGGAGGCGATCTGCAGCATTTCCGCCTGCGGCACGGTCGCGGTAATGCGGTCACCACTCACCGAATAGGTGAAGGTCGGCTGCGACTTGGCCAGTGCAGCACGTGCCTTGTCGGCATCGGCAGCATTGGTCAGCGCGACCGAGATATCGCTTTCGCCACGACGCTCGACCGAACGGTAGGAGACGCGGTTGTCACGCAGGGTGGTACGCACGTCTTCAGTGAAGGCTTCGAAGCGCTTGTCCACCGCGGCCTTCTGGTCCACCTGCAATGCGAAATGCACGCCGCCAACCAGATCCAGGCCCAGCACCATCGGCTTGCCACCGAGATTGGCCAGCCAATCCGGGACGGTCGAGGCCAGGTTCAGGGCCACGGTGTAGTTTTCACCGGCCGTTTCACGCAGCACCTCGTTGGCGCGCGACTGGGCGTCCAGCGAAGTCAGGCGGACGATCAGGTTGTTCTCGCCCTCCTTCTCCACCGACTTGGCGGTGACACCGGCCTCGCCCAGCGCCTTGCTGACGCGCTCTTGCAGCGCATCATCAATCTGCCCACCACGGTTGGCGGTGATCTGAACGGACGGATCCTTCTGGTAGATGTTGGGCAGCGCGTACAGCGCGCTGACCGCCAGAACGATCAGAATCAGGAAGTACTTCCAGCGCGGAAATTCAAGCATTGCAGGATCCTGCGCGACGCCGGTGCGGCGTCACGACGTGACGGAAAGGGATCAGCCTCAGGCGGCGTTCTTCAGCGTGCCCTTGGGCAGGACGTTGCCGACCGAGCCCTTCTGCACGCGGATGCGGACGTTGTCGGCCACTTCCACGGTGATGAAGTTGTCGCCGATGTCGGTGACCACGCCGGCAATGCCGCCGGAGGTCAGCACTTCGTCACCCTTGGAGATCTTCTCCAGCATTGCCTTGTGTTCCTTCTGACGCTTCATCTGCGGGCGGATCATCAGGAAGTACATCACTGCGATCAGCGCGATGGGCAGCAGGAAGGTGCCCATGCCCGGTGCGGCCGGAGCGGCCTGGGCGACGGGGAGCAGGATAGCCATGAGAGTCATTTTGTAATCCTTGATGTTGGGCGGCGCCCATGCAGGCCGGATGGCCTGCAGCAGTTACCGCGAAACGGGGTCAGCCGTGAAGTATGCCACGCGTCCGGGAGCACGTCCCGGACCGTGTGAAGACCGCTACTCCCCTGACAACGCCGGGACGCTCAGGCCCCGGGCTGCATAGAAGGACTCGCGGAAGGCCAGGAAGGTTCCCGCCTCGATGGCCGCACGCATGTCGGCCATCAGCTTTTCGTAATAGAACAGGTTGTGCAGGGTGCCCAGCATCGGCGCCAGCATCTCGTTGCAGCGGTCCAGGTGACGCAGGTAGGAGCGCGTATACCCGCCGGTACAGGCGTGGCAGCCGCAACCCGGCTCGATCACGTCCATATCCCGCTCATAGCGGGCGTTACGGATGCGAACCGTGCCAAACGAGGTGAAAAAGTGGCCGTTACGGGCATTACGGGTCGGCATGACGCAGTCGAACATGTCCACGCCGCGGGCCACGCCTTCGACCAGATCCTCCGGCCGGCCCACGCCCATCAGGTAGCGCGGACGGTCGGCTGGCAGGATCGGATGCATGTGGTCAAGCATGGCATTGCGCTCGTGCTCGGGCTCGCCCACCGCCAGGCCGCCGATGGCATAGCCGTCGAAGCCGATCTGCTGCAGGCCTTCGGCCGAGCGGCTGCGCAGCTCAGTGTGCACGCCGCCCTGGACGATGCCGAACAGCGCTGCGTCGTTGCCCATGGCGTCATGCGCGTTGCGGCTGCGCTGGGCCCAGCGCAGGCTGAGCTCCATCGACTTGCGTGCCACCGGTTCGGTGGCCGGGTACGGGGTGCATTCGTCGAAGATCATGACGATGTCCGAATCCAGCACCTTCTGGATCTTCATGCTCTCTTCCGGGCCCAGGAAGACCCGGGCGCCGTCGGTCGGCGAGGCGAACGTGACGCCTTCTTCGGTGATCTTGCGGCGATGCGCCAGCGAAAACACTTGGAAACCGCCCGAATCCGTCAGGATCGGGCCATTCCACTGGCAGAAGCCATGCAGGCCGCCGTGGTCGGCGATCACGTCCAGGCCCGGGCGCAGGTATAGATGGAAAGTATTGCCGAGAATGATCTCGGCCCCGAGCGCACGCACCTGCTCTGGCAGCACGCCCTTGACCGAGCCATAGGTGCCGACCGGCATGAACGCCGGGGTCTGCACGGTGCCGCGCGGGAAGGACAGCTGGCCACGGCGGGCGCGACCATCGGTGTTCTGGAGCTTGAACTGCAATCTGGACATGGAAGCATTGAGGCGTCAGTTGCGCCAATTGTCGCGGATATGGGCCAGCAGGGCGAACTTTGAACCCGGATTGCTCAGTCAGCGAAGCGGACCGGCGCCGGATCGTGCCAGCCTACGCCGACTTCAGCCCCGATTTCCGGCAGCTGATCGGGAGCGAAGTCCAGCTCCAAACGTTCACCACCGGCCAGTCGCACCCAACCGCTGCTGCCCGGCCCGCGGAATACCACGGCCTCCACCCTTGCGCGCAGCAACGCCTGCGGGTCCAGTTGCAGGCTCTGCGGCCGCACCAGCACCCGCCCACCCTCGCCCATTCCAAGCTGCGCAGCATCCACAACCGTGCCACGGCCAATGAAGCCGGCCACGAACGGATCCAGCGGCGCTTGGTACAGGGCCTGCGCCGTGTCCCATTGCAGCAAACGGCCGTCGTGCATGACGCCGATGCGGTCGGCCATGGCGAAGGCCTCGCTCTGGTCATGGGTCACCATCAGCACGGTGGTGCCGGCGGCCTTGAGCAGATCGCGCAGTTCGCCTGCGAGCCGCTGGCGGGTATCGACATCGAGATTCGAGAATGGCTCATCCAGCAGCAGCAGGTCCGGCGCCGGCGCCAAGGCGCGGGCCAGCGCCACGCGCTGTTGTTGGCCTCCGGACAGCTCATGTGGATAGCGCTGCTCCAGCCCCGGCAATCCCACGTACTGCAACAAGGCCTGCACCCGCGCCTTGCGCTGCGCGCGCGGCAAACCACGCAGGCCGAAGCCGATGTTCGCTGCCACATCCAGATGCGGGAACAAGGCGTAGTCCTGGAACATCATGCCGACCCTGCGCTGTTCGGCCGGCAGCGCCTGTTGCGGCGTCGCCAACTGCCGCCCGGCAAGCACGATGCGGCCCTGCTGCAGTGGCTCGAAGCCGGCAATGCTGCGAAGCACCGTGGTCTTGCCGCAGCCGGATGCACCGAGCAGGCAACCGATCTCGCCGCGTCCGAGTTGCAGCGATAGACCATCCACAACCCGCTTGAACCCACCTGCGGCGGGGTAACCAATCTGCAGGTCCTGCAACAACAGCTGTGCATCAACGTGCATTTTCCACTCCATATGCAGCACCGGCACGCGCCAACAGGATCACCGGCAACAGGCCGCTGACCACAATCAGCAAGGCCGCTACGGCCCCTTCCTCATACGTGCCCCGCGCCGCTTCCGCGTATAGCCAGGTTGCGAGGGTTTCGAAATTCATTGGCCGCAGCACCAAGGTGGCCGACAACTCTTTCATAGTGTCGACGAACACCAGCAGCGCGGCCGCAGCCAGGGCTGGACGCAACAACGGCAGATGCACGCGCCGCAGCATGCCGGCCGCACCTTCGCCCAGATTGGCCGCAGCCTGATCCAGCGACAGCGGAACGCGCGCCAGACCCGATTCAATCCCGCCGACAGACACCGCAAGAAAGCGCAGCGTGTACGCAAGCACCAGCACAGTGACCGAGCCCATCAACACCATCTGCGGCGAACCACCAAACAGCGCCAGCCCCCGCCCGAGCATCGCATCGAGCCCACCCAGCGGCAGCAACAACCCGATCGCAAGCACCGTGCCCGGTATCGCATAACCCAAGGCGGCCGTACGACTATTGATGGCGGCCAAGCCATCACGCCGCCGCGCCTGCGCCAGACGCAATGCCCAGGCCACCAGCAGTCCAAGCGTCATCGCCACCAACGTTGCCAGCAAGGCCACGCGCAACGTGTTCCACAAGGCGGTCAGCAACTGCGGCGAAACCCCGCCAAGCTGCAGACGCGCGACCGCCTCCCACAGCAGATAGGCCGCCGGCACCAGAAAGCCCAGCAGCACCGGCAGCAGCCCCAACAGCAGCGCAAACACCGCACGTGCACCACACAATTGCAGTGGCTGCAACGGACGCGGCCGCAGCACGCTGGCGTAACGCTGCCGCCGCCGACCGTGCCGCTCCAACGCCAGCAACAAGGCCACCACACCGAGCATCGCCAGCGCGATCTGGGCTGCACCAGCCAGATCACCGCGACTGACCCAGGTGGTGTAGATCGACACCGTCAGCGTCTGCACGCCGAGGAATTCGGAGGCGCCGATGTCGTTGAGGGTTTCCAGCAAGGCCAGCGCCACACCCACTGCGATTGCCGGCCGCGCCAACGGCAGCGCTACCCGCCAGAACACCTGCAATGGCGTTGCGCCCAAACTGCGCGCCGCTTCCAGCAAGCCCGCAGCCTGGGTCATGAACAAGGCACGCGTGGTCAGGTACACATAGGGATAAAGCACGAAGCCGAGCAACACGATGCAACCGCCGAGATGGCGGATGTCCGGCAGACGGAACTGGCGCGGGCTGTCATAGCCCAGCAGATCACGGATCAAGCCCTGCACCGGGCCAAGCGGATGCAGCACATCCAGATAGGCGAACGCGGCGATATAGGTGGGCACGGCCAAGGGCAGCAACAATGCCCAGCTCAACAGCTTGCGCCCGGGGAAGGCGAACGCCGTCACCAACCACGCGCTGCCCGTACCAAGCACACCGACCAGGACGCCCACACCCAGCAACAACAGACCGGTATTGAGCAGCGCAGTCGGCAACACATTGGCCCATAGATGCGCCCAAAGACCGGCGCTGCCGTCGCTGGCCGCCCACGCCAGGCCCAGCAGCGGCGCCAGCATCAAGGCTGCCACCGATGTCGCAGCCAGCAGCCACGGATTCCATCGCAACACCATCAAGCGCCATCCATTACAAAGCAGCAGGCCGGCACCGCATACGCAACGCCGGCCTGTCGGGAACCCGCAGGTTCAATTATCGAAGCCGACCTTGTCCACCAGCTCACTGGCCAACTTGCGGTTGGCGACGACCTCGGCCAATGGCAACGGATCCACCTTCATCGGACCGAAGCTGGCGACGACCGGGTCCAGTGCAACGCCGGGCTTGACCGGGTACTCGTAGTTGGCGCGCGCATACAGGCTCTGCGAGCTGTCACTGACCAGATACTCCAGCAGCTTGACCGCGTTGTCGTGATTGGGCGCGTGGCGGGCGACAGCGGCGCCGGAGATGTTGACGTGGGTACCGGTATCGGCGGCACTGGCAAACACCGGCCGCACCACCTGGATGGCATCACCCCAAGCGCGCTGCTCGGAGCCTTCTTCGGCATTCTTCATGCGACCGACGTAGTACGCATTGGCTACACCGATATCGCAGATACCGGCAAGGATGTCGCGGGCCACATCACGATCACCACCAGCGGCCTTGCGCGCCAGGTTGGCCTTGACCGCGCGCAGCCAGGCTTCGGTCTTCTCCGCACCATCGTGCGCGATCATCGCCGCGAACAGGCTGGTGTTATAGGGATGCTGGCCGGAGCGGATGCATACCCGGCCCTTCCACTTCGGGTCGGCCAGATCTTCATAAGTGAAGCCGGTCAGGTCCAGATCCTTGTCGGCATAGACCACGCGGTCACGCAGCGACAGTGCGAACCACTGGCCTTCTGGCGAACGCAGATGTGCCGGAATCGCAGCCTCCAGCACCGGCGACTTCACCGCCTGGGTATGGCCGGCCTCGACCACGTCGAGCAGGCGCCCGGTATCCACCGTCATCAGCACGTCAGCCGGCGAACGCTCGCCTTCTGCCGCGAGCCGCTCGGTCAAGCCGTCCTTGAGCATCACCGTATTGACCTTGATGCCTGTGTCCGCGGTGAACGCGTCCAGTAGCGGCTGCACCAGCCCGGGCTCACGCGTGGTGTAGAGATTGACTTCACCCGCTGCTGCCGGCGGCGCGGCCGCAGGCGTGGTGGTATCACTGGTTCTGGCGCAGGCACCAAGCAGGACGAGGGAACACAGGGCAGCCAGATGGCCGGCGGCACGCTTCGGATGACGCATGGATTACTCCGGAAGTGGTCGTCGGTCCCGGCCACGATGGCCGGACACGGATCAAATGAGAACTTATCTCATTTGATCCGCCCGTGCACTGCGTCAAACAGCCGCACCTTCCGCAGCCGGGAACAACAGCATCGCGTCGCCATAGCTGAAGAAGCGGTACTTCTGCGCGATAGCGTGCGCATAGGCCTCGAAAACACGCTCCTTGCCGGCGAACGCGCTGATCATCATCAGCAAGGTGCTTTCCGGCAGATGGAAGTTGGTGACCATCGCATCGACGCTGCGGATGCGGTATCCGGGAGTGATGAAGATCTGGGTTTCACCGGCATAGGGAAGCAGCTCACCCTCACGCATGGCGCTCTCCAGCGCCCGCACCACGGTGGTACCAACGCCGATCACGCGGCCACCAGCGGCGCGGGTGCGGCGCACCTGATCGACCAGCTCGGCACCTACATTGAGCCATTCGCGGTGCATCACATGTTGGGAAAGATCATCCACCCGCACCGGCTGGAAGGTACCTGCGCCGACATGCAAGGTGATGTGGCCGAACTGCACGCCACGTTCGCGCAGCTGCGCCAACAGCGCCTCATCGAAATGCAGGCCAGCGGTAGGCGCAGCCACGGCACCTACCTGCTTGGCGAACACCGTCTGGTAGCGCTCACGGTCGTCCACGCCCGGCTCGCGATGGATGTAGGGCGGCAGCGGCAGGCGGCCTTCGTGCACCAACCAGGACTCCAGAGACTCCGGAATATCGAAACGCAGCACGTAGAACTCGCCATCGCGGCCAAGCACCTCGGCTTCGCCACCGGCATCAAGCTGAATGCGACTGCCAGCCTTGGGCGACTTGCTGGCACCGATCTGTGCACGCGCCTGCTGTCCGCCGAGCAACCGCTCGATCAGGATCTCGACGCGGCCGCCACTGGTTTTCTGCCCGAACAGGCGTGCCGGAATGACGCGGGTGTCGTTGAACACCAGCAGGTCGCCGGGCTGCAGCAGCTCGGCCAGATCACGCACCTGGCGGTCATCGAACGCGGCCGGTGCCGGCGGAACCAGCAGCAGACGGCTGGCCGAACGCTCGGCCAAGGGCGCCTGGGCGATCAATTCCTCAGGCAGGTCATAGGTGAAATCGGACTTCTTCAAGGCCGGAACTTCGTACGGAGAGCCGGGCATTGTAGCTCTCGCGGGCGGAAGAGCCGGTTTTTCAGGTTTCGGCTCCGCTGCGGGGACCGCTTTGGATCAACAGCCACGGAAGCCGAAACGGCGACCCGTCCGGCACCGGCCCGTCTGGATCAACGTTCAAACTTCGTGGAAAGAATGATCGCGCTGTTGGTCCGCTCCACCCCATCCACCGCGCCGATCGCATCGGTCACCACATCCATCTCACTGACCCCGCCGACCACCACCATCGCGATCAGGTCATGGTTGCCACTGACGGAATGCAGCGAACGCACCTCGGTGATATCGCGCAGCGCCTTGACCACCGCCGGCATCTTCTTCGGCAGCACGGTGATCAGGACGTGCGCACGCACCTGGCCCTGCTCGTAGTCCTCGTGGGTTCGCACCGTGTAGCCGGCGATCACCCCCAACTGCTCAAGCCGGTCGATGCGGCTCTGCACCGTGGTCCGGGACAATCCCAGGCGACGGGCAATCTGCGCGGTTGATGCGCGCGCATCCTCACGGAGCACGGACAACAGGCGCTCGTCAGCAGGAGAAATATTCACATTGCAAACCAGCTTCGTCGATTCGACGAAATTACCCGAAAATACGTCGAGATCATAGCTGCCATATGTCCAGAATCTCCACATAATGGATATATACAAGAAACTTCTGGAGATGAGCATGACCGTACTCGGCCCCCTCGCCCCGCTTCGCGCGCACGCCGGCAGCCGCCTGACCCAAGGCCTGGACGACGCCAGCGTTGAACGCTTGGCCGTTGCTCACCCGGACCTGGCCGGCGCAATCGCCGCCGCCGCCAGCGAATACGCCCGTATCAAGGACGAAGCTGCCGACCTGCTGGATCTGGACGAACAGGACCAGATCGACGCCATGCAGGCCGGCTTCGTCAATTTCTATGCCGACGATGCCATCGTTCCCTATATCGCCCTGGCCGCCTGCGGACCGTGGGTAATCTCGCTCAAGGGCGCGGTGCTGTATGACGCCGGCGGCTACGGCATGCTCGGTTTCGGCCACACCCCGGCCGATGTGATGGCCGCCGCGGCAAAACCGCAGGTCATGGCCAACATCATGACCCCGAGCCTGGCCCAGCGCCGCTTTGTCCAGGCCATGAAGAAAGAGATCGGCCACCGCCGCGGCGGCTGTCCGTTCACCCACTTCATGTGTTTGAACTCCGGCTCCGAAGCCGTCGGCCTGGCCGCACGCATCGCCGATATCAACGCCAAGCTGCAGACCGATCCAGGCGCACCGCATGCCGGCGCCACGATCAAGCGCGTGGTGATCAAGGGCAGCTTCCACGGCCGCACCGACCGCCCCGCGCTGTACTCGGACTCCAGCCGCAAGGCCTATGACCAGCACCTGGCCAGCTACCGCGGCGAGAACAGCGTGATCACCGTTGCGCCATATGACGAAGCGGCAATGCGCAAGGTATTCGCCGATGCCAAGGCCAACAACTGGTTCATCGAAGCAGTGTTCCTGGAGCCGGTGATGGGCGAAGGCGACCCTGGCCGCGCGGTACCGGCCAGCTTCTACAAGCTGGTCCGCGAGCTGACCCGCGAGCACGGCAGCCTGCTGCTGATCGACTCGATCCAGGCCGCACTGCGTGCGCACGGCACCCTGTCCTTCGTCGACTACCCGGGCTACGAGACACTGGATCCGCCGGACATGGAAACCTATTCCAAGGCCTTGAACGGCGCGCAGTTCCCGCTGTCGGTACTGGCCGTCACCGAACATGCCGCAAAGCTCTACCGCAAGGGTGTATACGGCAACACCATGACCACCAACCCGCGTGCGCTGGATGTAGCCGTTGCCACCTTGGCCCGCCTGTCGCCGGAAGTGCGCCAGAACATCCGCCTGCGTGGCGAGCAGGCCGTGCAGAAGCTGGAAGCGCTCAAGACCAAGCTCGGCGGCCTGATTACCAAGGTGCAGGGCACCGGCCTGCTGTTCTCCTGCGAACTGGCCCCGCAGTTCAAGTGCTATGGCGCCGGCTCCACCGAAGAGTGGCTACGCATGCATGGCGTAAACGTGATCCACGGTGGCGAGAATTCGCTGCGCTTCACCCCGCACTTCGGCATGGATGAGGAAGAACTCGACGTGCTGGTGGACATGGTAGGTCGCGCGCTGGTTGAAGGCCCGCGTCGAGCGCAAGCTGACGCTGCCTGATTTCCTGTGATGCGTAACGAAACAGGCGGCCAATGGCCGCCTGTTTCTCTGCAGTTCCAGAAGCTTCCGCTCTCTCAACGCACGCTGGTAACCGCCAACGCAGGCCCTGGTTGCCCGCCCCAACCGCCCAGTGCCTTGTAGACAGCAACGACACTGACATTCACCGACGCTTCCGCTGCCGCCAGTGCATCGTCGGCAGCCAACTGATTGCGCTGTGCATCCAGCAACGCCAGGAAGTCTTCGGAGCCTTCGCGATAACGCAGCTGTGCAAGCGACTCCGCCTTGCGCGCGGCCTGGGCCTGCTCGGCCACGATGCCCAACCGCGCCTGCTGCTTGGCATAACGGGTCAGTGCGTTCTCGGTGTCTTCCAAGGCCAGCAGCACCGCCTTCTCGTACTCAGCGGCCGCGCCATCGGCCTGCGCCTTGCTGGCACGCAGGCGCGCGCGCACGGTGCCGAAGTCGAACGCCGCCCAGCTGATTGATGGGGTCAACGACCAGGCCTTGTTGTTGCCGTTCACCAGACCGGAGGCATCACCGCCGAGAAAGCCGACGAAGCCACTCAGGCTGATGCGCGGAAACAGATCCGCCGTTGCCACGCCAACACGCGCGGTAGCAGCGGCCAGTCGTCGCTCGGCCATGCGTACATCTGCACGCTGCCGCAGCAGGTCGCTGGTGTCACCCAGCGGCAAGGCCTTGGCGAATGCAGGCACGTCACGCGGCTGCAGCAAGGCGTCCAGCGAACCGGGACGCTGCCCAAGCAGCACGGCCAGACGATGCCGCGACTGCACCTCGGCAACTTCCAGCAACGGAATATCCGCCTCGATCGCCTTCAAACGGGCACGGCTGCTCTGCACGTCAAGCTCGCTGCCCGCCCCCAGTTCCAACCGGGTTTCGGTCAGCCGCTGGGTCTCACGCAGATTGAGCAGCGTGTCGCGCGCAACCGCAATCCGCTTCTGCGAGCCACGCAGTTCGAAGTAGTTGCGTGCCACTTCGGCTGCCACCATCACCTGCGCATCGGCCAGATTATCGCGCTCGGCGCCGAGGTCGGCGCGTGCAGCTTCAGCCGCACGCCGTTGCCGACCAAACAGATCCAGTTCCCAGCCAGCATCGAAGCCGAGCTGGTAGGTCTCGCTGAAAGCACGCTCACCACCCAGCGATGCATCCGGCTGCATGCGCCTGTCCTGGCTGCCGCCTGCAGTGATATGCGGCAGCTGATCCAGGCGCTGCTCGGTAAACACCGCGCGTGCGGCGCGCACACGGGCCATGGCAATCTGCAGGTCCAGGTTGTCGCCCAGTGCATCGTGCACCAGCTGCCCCAGGACAGGATCATCAAACTGCGCCCACCAGTTGGCGACCGGTGGTGCACTTGTGAACGCGGCATCTGCCGCCCCCTGCAGGCTCACCGCTTCGACCGGTGCTGCCTTGTAGTTTGGGCCAACGCTCACGCAGCCGGCCAGCAAGGCGCTGGCCATTGCGGTTACCAGCACACGCGTCACCACGGCAGCACCTCGCCGAGGTAGCTGAAGCTGCCGGTCGGACCATCGGCCGCAAGCAAGGCCATGCCCACGCTGGAGCGTGCGCCTTCGGCAACATCGATCTCGCCTTCACCACCGTTCATGTCGGTCCTGACGTAGCCCGGGTGCACCGCGTTGACCTTGATCGGACCTTCGCGCAGTTCATGCGCTAGCTGCACCGTCCAGGCGTTCAGCGCGCTTTTGGAAGCGTTGTAGGCCGGCACGATGAAACCATAGATCGGAGAGCCGGGCTGCGTATGCAAGGTCAACGAGCCGAGGATGCTGGACACATTGACGATGCGCCCAGCCGGTGCAGCGCGCAGTAGCGGCAGGAAGGCCGCCGTCACTTCAACCACGGCGAACAGGTTGGTATTGAAGGTGCTGCGCCAGGTTTCCAGCGACTGGCCGCTGGCGCCTGCCTGCAGGTCATCAATCAGCACGCCGGCGTTGTTGACCAGGATGTCGAGCTTGCCGTGCTGCTGGGTCACACGCTCAACCGCTACCGCAATGCTGTCGGTATCGTTGACGTCGAGCTGGATGGCTTCCACCGGCAGGCCTTCTGCCTGCAGCGCCTGCGCCTTTGCGGCAGCAGTGTCGTAGTTGCGGCCAGCCAGCAGCGTGTGCACGCCTGCGGCGGCCAACTGGCGCACGGTCTCAAGGCCGATGCCGCGGGTGGCGCCGGTGACCAGGGCAACTTTGGTGTTCTGGGTATTCATCTGCTTTTCCTTGGAGAAATGAATTGATACAAGCCCGATAACATTTCAGACCGTCATTGCCGGTGAAGGTGGCAAGGACCTGCGGGAGGCAACACATCTGCAGCCTCCCGCAACGGAGTTACACCTGCCATCAATGGTGGATGGTCGGCTCACCATGCTGTACCAGCTTGCCACCGCCGTTACGTGACACGAACTTGCGCAGCGCCACATAGAACACCGGGGTCAGGAACAGGCCGAACAGGGTCACACCCAACATGCCAGCGAATACGGTAATACCCGTCACCGAGCGGACCTCGGCACCGGCGCCATGCGAAAGCACCAGCGGCACCGTGCCGGCGATGAAGGCGATCGAGGTCATCACGATCGGGCGCAGACGTAGGCGGCAGGCTTCCAATGCCGCCTCGACGATACCCTTGCCACCCATCTCCAACTCGCGGGCGAACTCGACGATCAGAATCGCGTTCTTACACGCCAGGCCCATCAACACCACCAAACCTACCTGCACGAAGACATTGTTATCACCGCCGGTGAGCCATACCCCGAACAATGCCGACAGCAAGGTCATCGGTACGATCAGGATCACCGCCAGCGGCAGCGACCAGCTCTCATACAACGCGGCCAGCACCAGGAAGGCCAGCAGGATCGCCACCGGGAACACGATGAAGGCAGCCTTGCCCTGGGTCGCCTGCTGGTAGCTCAGGTCGGTCCATTCGGTGACCATGCCGGCCGGCAATACCTGCCCGGCAATCTCGGTGAGCTTGTTCATCGCCTCAGCCGAAGACAGCATGCGCGGGTCGGCTTCACCGGCCAGATCAGCCGCCGGGTAACCATTGAAGCGCAGCACCGGGTCTGGACCATAGGTTTCCTTGACGGTCACCATCGAGCCAATCGGCACCATCTCGCCGCGATCATTGCGGGTGCGCAGCTTGCCGATGTCTTCCACGCTGTCACGGAACTGACCATCGGCCTGCGCGATCACCTGCCAGGTACGGCCGAACTGGTTGAAGTCATTGACGTACGCCGAGCCCAGGTAGGTCTGCAACGTGTCGAACAACTCGGTCAGCTGCACCCCCTGCGCCTTGGCCTTGACGCGGTCTACTTCCGCATCCAGCTGCGGCACGTTGGCCTGGTAGCTGGTGATCGGATAGGCCATCCCCGGCGTCTGTGCGACTGCACCCTGCATGCTCTGTACCGCGTTCTGCAAGGCGCCGTAGCCGAGATTGCCACGGTCCTCGATGAACATCTGGTAGCCGTTGCCGTTGCCCAGGCCGAGGATCGGCGGCGGCATCATCGCGAACGCGAAGCCCTCCTGCAGCCCAGCGATCTTCTGGTTGATCTCGGCATTGATCTGCGCTGCGGTACGCCCCTTGCGCTCGTTGAACGGCTTGAGCGGAATGAAGGCCACGCCGGTATTGGGCGTATTGGTGAACTGCAGTGCATTCAAGCCGGGGAACGAGATGGTGTGGGCAACGCCATCGGTCTCCTGGGCAATCTTGGCAACCTTGCGCAGCATTTCATCGGTACGTGCAATCGACGAGCCTTCCGGCAGCTTCACACCGGCAATCAGGTACAGCTTGTCCTGGGTCGGGATGAAACCCGGCGGCACCAGCTTGAAGATCACCCCGGTGCCTACCAGCAGCACCGCATACACCACGAACACCGCGCCGCGACGGCCGAGGATGCGCGATACGCCGCGCTCGTATTTCTCCGAGCTGGTCTTGAAGAAGCGGTTGAACGGACGGAATACCCAGCCAAACAGCTTGTCGATCAAACGGCTCGGCGCATCCTTGGCGGCGCCATGCGGCTTGAGCAGACGCGCGGCCAGGGCCGGCGACAGGGTCAGCGAGTTGATCGCCGAGATCACCGTGGAGATGGCAATCGTCACCGCGAACTGCTTGTAGAACTGGCCGGTAACGCCGGACAGGAACGCCATCGGCACGAACACCGCACACAGCACCAACGCAATCGCGACGATCGGGCCGGACACTTCCTTCATTGCCTGATGGGCGGCTGCGGTCGGCGACAGGCCTTCTTCGATGTTGCGTTCGACGTTCTCCACCACCACGATCGCATCGTCGACCACGATGCCGATCGCCAGCACCAGACCAAACAGGCTCAGCGTATTGATCGAGAAGCCGAGCATGTACAGCGCAGCGAAGGTACCCACAATCGATACCGGCACAGCGATCAGCGGAATGATCGAGGCACGCCAGGTCTGCAGGAACAGGATCACCACCAGCACCACCAACGCGATGGCTTCCAACAGTGTGGTTACAACAGCCTTGATCGAGTCACGCACGAAGATGGTGGTGTCGTACACCGCCTCGTACTTCACGTCGGCCGGGAAGGTCTTCTGCAGCTCGTCCATACGGCCGATTACCGCATCGCGGATATCCAGCGCATTGGCACCTGGTGCCTGGAAGATGCCGATACCCACCGCGTTCTTGCCATCCAGCTGCGAGCGCAAGGTGTAGTCGCCGGCTCCCAGTTCGATACGCGCCACATCCGACAGCCGCACGACTTCGCCGTCGGTGCCACTCTTGAGCACGATGTCACCAAACTCCTGCTCGCTGCGCAGACGACCCTGCGCGTTGATCAAGGTCAGGAACTGACTGTTCGGCATCGGCTCGGCACCAAGCTGGCCGGCCGACACCTGCACGTTCTGCTCGCGCATGGCGCGCACCACGTCACTGGCGGTCAAGCCGCGCGAGGCGACCTTGTCCGGATCCAACCAGGCACGCATGGCGTAATCGCCGCCGCCGAAGATCTGCGCGTCACCAACACCCGGAATACGCGCCAGTCCGTCCTTGACGTGCAGGCGTGCGTAGTTGCGCAGGTACAAGGTGTCGTAGTTACCCTTGGGCGACGTCAGATGCACGACCATCAGGAAGGTCGGCGACTGCTTCTGGGTGGTCACACCCTGGCGCCGCACGTCCTCAGGCAAACGCGCCTGCGCCTGCGCAACACGGTTCTGCACCTTCACAGCCGCTTCGTCGGGATCGGTACCCGGACGGAAGGTGACGGTCATCTGCAGCACGCCATCGGAACCGGCCACCGACTTGAGGTACATCATGCCCTCAACGCCGTTGATGGCTTCTTCCAGCGGCGTAGCCACCGTTTCGGCGATCACCTTGGGATTGGCACCCGGGTACACGGTGCGCACCACCACCGACGGCGGCACCACTTCCGGGTACTCACCAATCGGCAAGAAGGGAATGCTGACCAGGCCAGCGGCGAAAATCATGATCGACAACACCGCCGCGAAGATCGGCCTGTCGATGAAAAATCTTGAAAAATCCATGGGAAATCCTTGGAAAAGCTGGCGTCAGGCTGCAGCCGCCCTGTCCGCTCCCAACAGGAGCAGACGCGCACGGCCGGCAGCCACGCCGGCAAAGGTAGTAGCGGCTTAGTTGATGCTGCTCACGGCCTGGGTGGCAGCTGCAGCAACGCGCTGCATCGCAACCGGCTTGGCCTGCACCGGCATGCCCGGCATGAACACCTTCTGCACGCCGTCGACGATCACCTTGTCGCCGGCAGCCAGACCCTGCTCGACGATGCGCAGGCCCTCGGCATTGCGGCCAAGCTGCACATCACGACGCTGTGCCTTGTTGTCCTTGTCCAGCACGAAGACGTACTTGCGGTCCTGGTCGGTCAGCACGGCCTTGTCGTCCACCAGTACCGCCTGGAACTGGCCGCTACCGAGCAGCTGCACGCGAGCGAACAGGCCCGGAGTGAACTGACGACCGGCGTTGTCCAGCAGCGCACGCACGCGGATGGTGCCGGTGCTGCGGGTGATCTGGTTGTCGAGGAAGTCGACCTTGCCCTCGTGCGGATAGCCCTGCTCGCCGCTCAGACCAACCTTCACCGGCAAGGCCTGGTCACGCTCGCTCGGACGCTCACCGTTGCGTGCCATCTGCGCATAGCGCAGATAGGTGGACTCGTCGGCGTCGAAGTAGACATGCACGGTATCCAGCGACACCAGCGTGGTCAGCACGCTGGCTGCATCACCGGCGGTGACCAGATTGCCAGCGGTCACCATCGCGCGGCCTGCACGGCCATCGATCGGCGCACGTACCTTGGTGAACTCCAGGTTGAGCCGTGCTGCATCCAGTGCAGCCTGCGCGGCCTGCACCTGCGCGCCGGCCTGATCGGCACTGGCACGCCGCTGCTCGGCGGTCTCGGCAGCGATGGCCTGCTGTTCGGCCAGACGACGCGCACGTTCGGACTCGCTGCGTGCAAGACCAGCCTGGGTGCGGGCACGGTTCAACTCGGCCTGCGCGCGATTGAACTCCGCCTGATAGCTGCGCGCGTCGATGGTGAACAGCACGTCACCCTTCTTCACTTCATCGCCTTCGACGTAATTGACCTTGTCGATGTAGCCAGAGACGCGCGGACGCAGCTCAACGCTCTGCACCGCTTCAATACGGCCACTGAACTCGTCCCACTGCGCAACTTGCTTGATCAGCACCGGCGCAACACTGACTTCGGGTGCCGGCGGCGCGGCGTTTTCCGCATGACCGCCGCTGCAGGCGACCAGGACGGCCAGACTCAGCGCCGACATGCCTGCCAAGGCAACGCGGCGCAACGTGGGGGATGAGGAGATACCTTTCATTTCGTGCTCCAAGGGGGAGGTGATCAGGGGATTTCAGGACTACAAAGCGGAGCTCAACATCGCCGGGGCGGCGGCTCGCCGCGCGACTTCTTGCGCAACGGGACCTCCGCCGGCGGAAACAGCACTGGCTGCGGCAGAATCACTGTCCCGCTCGCGGAAATTTTTGGCCCACCGATGGGACAACGCGACCCAGCAACCGCCACAAAGCGGCCACCCTGTTACCCCGCGCCGGTGCCCGGCGCTGCACAGACGAGCCCTCAAGCAATGCCTCAAACTGCAATGGATTCAATTGATTGCAGGCCAACCTTGAGGGCAAAGCATTGCGGTAACTGGGTTCGCGGCGTGGCGCTGGCAGGGCCATGGGAGAGCGCATACGCATGACGGCATGTCCGGGTTGGATACAGGCATACAAGATATGCCTCAAATCCAGACTTGATTAGTACGGATTGAAGGGAATAATCATCCCGTCGCCGGCACAATTCCGCTGCCGCAAGAGTCCTACCCATGGCCAACGATCTCAACGACACCCTGATCTTCGTCAAAGTGGTCGAACAGGGCAGTTTTACCGCCGCTGCGCGGCTGCTCGGCCAACCCAAGACCACGGTCAGCCGCAAGGTGCAGGAGCTGGAAACCCGCTTGGGCGCACGCCTGCTGCACCGGACCACGCGCCGGCTGGGCCTGACCGAGGCCGGGACGGTTTATTACGAGCACTGCCAACGCATTGCCCGCGAGCTTGACCAGGCCGAAAGCGCGGTCAGCCAGTTGCAGTCCGGGCCGCGCGGCTGGCTGCGCTTCACCGTGCCGTATTCGATAGGCACCTGCTGGATTGCCCCACTGTTGGGCCAGTTCCAGAGTGAGTACCCGGAAATCCGGGTCGACATGCATCTGGGCAATGAGACGCTGGACCTGATCGCCGGTGAAGTGGACATGGCGCTGCGCGTCGGCCCACTGCCCGACTCCAATCTCATCGCGCGCAAACTGGGCAGCCTGCGTACCCAGGTGTTTGCCAGCCCGGCCTACATCGCCGTGCATGGCGAGCCCAAGCATCCCGACGAACTGCAGTTCCACCGCACCTTGGCCATCCGCAAGGCGCACCACGGGCAAACCCAGCGTTTTACCTGGACCTTGGCCGAGAATGGCGGCGAGATGCGCGAATTTCCGGTAACCCCACTGATCGTTGCGAACGACCCTTCAGCCCTGAATGCTGCCTTGGTTGCAGGCGAAGGCCTGATGTTGAGCAGCGACGTGATGGCCAAGCCTTTCGTCGAATCCGGCATGGTGAGGCAGATCCTGCCCGGCTGGACCGGCCCGGACTACGACTTCAATGCGGTCTTTGCGGGCGGCCGTCTGGTCTCACCCAAGGTTCGCGCGTTCATCGATTTCCTCGTTGCCAAGCTCAATTTCGACGCCAATTACATGATGCTGCAGTGTCCAAACGCCAAGCGTCTGGCCGATATCGAGCAGGAGTATCAGCAACGCTCGAAGGGCCATCCGAAACTGCGTGTGGTGGAAGCACTCAGCGCCTGAGCACGGCGCTACGCGCCAAACAGAAACGGCGGCCATCAGGGCCGCCGTTTCTGTTTGCATCCAGCGATATAGCGCTGGCTCGTAGCCCGGGCAAGCACGCTGCACCCAGGGTGTTGTCCAGCCATCAATGCAACATCAATAGCCGCGGTAATACGGCCACAACGGCACGATCTGCACTTCCTTGCAGCCGTCATAGCGACTGCAGCTGCCGAAGTAGCCCGGACCGGAGTAGCGCTGGCGCGCATCGCGGTTGTAAGGACTGTTGTAGAAGTCAGGACGCGAGAAATGGCCGGCGCCGTCGTAACGGTACGGCGTTTGACCAATGCTGGACTCCGTGCGGAAGGTCTGCGCCAGCACCTGCCCGCCGTCGTTACCCACATAGCCGTTCTCGTTGTCATAGCGGACCAACCGGTAATAGATGGTCTCGCCACCCTGCTTGCGACTGCGCAGCTGCTCCATCTGCCCGCCGCCAGCATCTACATAGGCCTTGCCGCCTTCGAACAACACCTCGCTGGGGTTGACGATTTCTTCTTCCAACGGCGGTTCCGCCGCCGCACTCGTTGCTACTGCAAGCAACATGGCTGCTACAGCCAGCTTGTTCCAAGCCTTACCCATAATGCGCATGACCACCCTCCTTGATTGGGCACCTGCCGCTAACGGCAGTCCGCCGTGATCGCCCGACCAACACCCTTGGCCGGGCCGTCATTGCTACCGGTTGCCGTCTTGGCGCGCAGCCTTGTCGGCATGCACGCGACAGCAGATTCGGACAAATCCGTGTTCATTATAGGAGCAAGCAGCAGCCAGAGCCGTGAAACCGGTTGGATACTCAACGCACCGGCTTCACCCGCTGGTACTCCTGCAATGACTGGCTTATCACCTGCCGGGCCTCGGCCGCATCGCCCCAGCCGTTGAGCTGGATGTCGGCGCCAGCCGGCAGCTGCTTGTAGGTGCGAAAGAAGGCCTCGATGCGCTGGACCTCCATGAGCGGCAGATCCTGCAGGGTTTGTACCTTTGCGTAGGTCGGGTCAATCGCATCGACCGGCACACCAACGATCTTCTCGTCGGCCTCGCCCTTGTCGACCATGCGCAGCACACCCAGCGGGCGGAAGCGCACCACCGCCCCCGGCTGGATCGGGAAGCGGGTGAGCACCAGCGCATCCAGCGGATCGCCGTCACCGGCCAGGGTCTGCGGCATGGAGCCATAGTTGGCCGGATAGGCCACCGGCATCGACAGGAAGCGATCCACGCGCAGCTCGCCATGCTCGCCAAGCTCGTACTTGATCGCGCCGCCTGCGGGGATCTCCACCGTCAGCAACACCTCCTCCGGGGCATTGGCAGGCTGAGGCAATGCAAAGGGATGCAGCAGCTCCCCTGCCGACGCCCCGCTGCAAGTCGCGGCCAACAACACGCTGCAGAGCGCTGCCTGCATCGTCTTCATCGGTTTATTCCCAGCACCGGTCGTCGCGCCCCTTGGGCGAAACCGCGCGCGGGCAGTCCCGCTGCTGGATACGCCCTTCGGTGATCTCCTCAAACCGCTTGCCACCATCGGTGCTGCGGCTGATCCGGAAGGCGTCATACAGACGACCGGTTGCCGTGCGCGCTTCGTAACGCAAGCCCTTGTCGTCCATACGCAGCACCTGGAACAACTGGGTGTCCTCGGCAGTCGGTTTCATCGTCGCGCGTGCTTCCGGCGACAAACGGTACTGCTTGGGGCCCGCTACCGAAGAGACGTATTGCGGCAGCGCCGCACCTTCATCGGCGCGACGGCCATAAGTGTGGTCGTGCCCCTGCAGCACCAGATCGACCTTGTGTCGCTGCAGTACCGGGCGGATCTCGCTGGCCAGCACCGAGGTGTCGCGCTCGGCGCGCAACGGATACAAGGGCTGATGCACGACCACGATGTTCCAGGGCTGACGGCTGCTGCCGAGCACAGCCTCCAGCCAGCCGGCCTGGGCCTTGGCGGTACCCAGATCCAATGCCGAGGTGCCGTCCAGCACCACCACGCGCAAACCCTGATAATCGAACCAATAGGTCGTGCTGGCGGTAGCTGGCGCGCCATTATTCGGCAACGCGAAGGCAACTGGCCAATGCTTGCCCAGCACACGCCTTTCCTGCGGCGTGTCCTCGAACTCTTCGAAGTACTCGTGGTTGCCAGCGGCCGGTGCGACTGCCGTGCCCGGCAGCAACCAGCCACCGGCGGCAAACCACTCGCCCCATTCGTTGTCGTCTTCGCCATCACCGCCACTGACCAGGTCACCCGCAAACAGCGTCAGCCGCGCCTCCGGTGCGGTCTGCCAACCCTGTCGCATGACCCGGCTGACATGGCTGAGGTTCTTGTTCTGGGTATCGCCGAAGTACAGCACGGTCAGCGGCTCACCGGCCGCAGCGGCAGTACGGAAGTGCTGCCATGCGCTCCAGGTGCCCTGCCCCTGCACGCGGTAGGCATACAGCGTGTCCGCCTGCAGACCATCAATCACCGCACGGTGATGCTGGCTGCTGCCATTCTCGGTCTGCAGCAATTGGCTGCTGGCGCGCACCTGCCGCACCTGGCCCATGTCCGGTGAGTCGCCAGCCACGGTCAGTTCCAGCGAGGCCGGCTGTGCCAGCGGCGCGGTTCGCCATGCCACCGCAAAGCCGGTACTGGCGTCCTGCGCAGGCGAAGCGACGATGCGATCAGGGAAGCCGCTGGCCGCGTAGTGCCGGCTCCCCGCCGGCACCTGCGTATTGGGCTCGGCAGCTGGAGCGGCCCCCACCGCTCCAGCTGCGCCCATCAGCGCTGCACCAATCAGAGCGACCAACGGCAGCCGCTTCCTCAAGAAACCATGCCCCCTCACTTGCCGCAGTCCTGCGGCAGCGACAGCGCCTTGGCGATATCACGCCAATCGAAGGCCACCACGCCTTGATCGTCGTGTACCGCATACAGCGCACCCTGCGGGAAACGTGCCGAGACCTGCTGGCTGTTCCAGATGCCGTCGGTATTGGCCACGGTATTGCCATGGAACGAACCCACCGGCGCCAGCGTCTTGCGATCGAACAGATGGAAGGTGCTGCGCTGCTTGCCCTGCTCAGTGGTGATCCACCAACCGCCATCACCGCAGGTACGCAGCATCACGCCTTCAGCCTGTGCCTTGAACAAACCGCGACCAAAGGTCTCGCCACTGAAGTCACCGGCCAGGCTGTAGACCTTGAACTCGCTGGCATAGGTTTCGTCTTCTTCGGCGATCAGCAGGCGGTCGTTGGCCGGATCTCCCCAGATCGACTCAACCACGCGCAAGGCACCCTTCGGCGAAGTGTCGCCGATGCTGCGCACCAGCTTGGCCTGCACCGTGCCGCCGGCAACGCTGACGTGATAACGACGCACGCGCTCGTTCAAACGCTCCAGGGCCGGCAGGATGTCATTGCCCGCCGCATCCTCGCCATCGTCGTAGGAATCGGTGACGTATACGTCATAACCACCCTGCACCGGGTTGACCCACAGGCCATATGGCTTGCGCAGGTCATTGCCGGCAAACACGCCCAGCGGCTTGAAATCCGGCAACTGCAATACCTGCACACGATGGTTGTCGCGTTCGACGATGAACACCAGGTCGCCCTGCACCGCGATGCCATTGGGGCGATCGAACTGACCCAGAGCGGTGCCGGTGCTGCCAATATCGCGCAGATGCTTACCGCTCTGGCCGTCGTAAACCACCAGCTTGTCGGTGGCCTTGGCAGTGGCGATCAACCACAACTGGCCGTCGGCACCGCGCCAGCTGGCCGGCGAATCGATGTTGTCGGCCGGCGTCATCGGGGTCAGGAAGGCTTCGGCGATCAGCGTGGACGGGACTGCGGTCGCGCCCTCGGCAAGATCGGCGGCGGTCGGCGGCGTGGTGGATTTCGGGGTTGGATGGCAGGCGCTCAGCGCCAGCGCCACCACAGTGGCAAGCAGCGCGGCCCTCACAGTGCCACCTTCACGCCGATCGCGTAGGTACGGCCGTATTCCTCGTTCTGCAACGTGCGCGAAGACACACCCTGATACAGCTCCAGCGGCTCGTCCAGCAGGTTGGAGGCTTCCAGGTACAGACTCACGTTCTTGCTCAGCTTGTAGTCGAAGCTGAAGTCGAGCTGGGTATGCGGCGCGACATAGATATCAAAGGCGCGGCTGTCGCCGATGGTGTCCAGGTACTCACTGCGATAGACGCCAGCAAGACGCGTGCTGAGCCCACCCCACTCATAACCGATATGCGCGCTATAGATGTTCTTGGACGCACGCGGCAGGTTGAAGTCCTCACCCTCGCGGTCAGCGATGCCCGGATCGAAATCGGTATCCAGCCAGGTGCCGCTGGCACCGACCAGCAGGCCAGCCCATGCGCCCGGCAGGAAGCTCAGCTGCTGCTGCCAGTTGAACTCGGCGCCGAACACCTTGGCCTTGTCGCCATTTATCGAGCGGGTCACGTCGAAGCCCGGATACTCGGGATCGGTCTTGCTCTCGACCTGCACGATGTAGCCATCGATGGATTTGTGGAACAAGCCCAGCGAGATGATGCCGCTGTCGCCCAGGTAGCGCTCGAACGAGAAATCCAGATTGGTCGACTCGTACGGATCCAGGTTCGGATTGCCGATACGCGCTTCCTTGTCGTCACGGTTCACGGCCAAACGCGGCGAGACGTCACCGAACGACGGGCGCGCCACGGTCTTGTTGAGCGCGCCACGCAGCACCCAATCACTATTGGTGTCGTAGCGCAGGTGCAGACCCGGCAGCACGCTGGTGTAGCTGTTGTTGGCGATACGCGGCGTGACGACCACGGTCTTGCCGTCGCTGGCGATATCCACGTCGTTGCCGGTAGCATTGAACTGGGTGTTCTCGACGCGCACGCCGCCGATCACGCGCAGCGCGCCGATGTCCCAGGTGCCCATTGCATAGGCCGAAAAAATGTCTTCACTGGCAACGTAGTCCTCTTCCAGCGAGGTCATTTTGTTGCCGGCAACGTCGCCGGACTTGGCGCTGTACTTGCTGCCGTTCGCCGCCCACCACGCGCGCATCGCCGCCGAGCTCATGCCCTGGCCGAGGCTGCCACCGCGATGATCCAGGGTCTTGCCGTTCCAGCTGGACAGATCGACCGCAGGGCCGGTACGCAGCTCGACCTCGTCCACATTGACGTCACGCTCGCGCCAACGGCCCAGCACACCGAACTTGTAGCTGGCCTTGTCTCCATCGAAGCGGATGTTGAGCTGCGCGCTGCGTTCGCTGTCGTCGATCTGCTTGGGCGAGAGCACCACGCGATCGAAGACATAGTTGCCGTTGTCCATCCAGCCGCTGTCACTCAGGCTGATGCCCGGGACGCCGCTGTTCTGGTTGAGGATGGCTGACATATCGCCACCGTCATAGTCAAAGCGCGCTTCCATTTCGTCATTCACGCGCTCGCGGGTCTTGGTATAACCCACCTTGTAGTCCAAAACCGCGTCGCTCAACTTGTTCTCACCGCCCAGGCTGACCGCAAAGGTGTTCTCTTCCTTGGTGCGGTAGCGCATGCGCTTGCTGATGGCATCGGCCGGCAGATCGTCCACCTGATAGCGACCGCCGCCCAGGGCGGTGATCGAGTCCGCATCACCAAATCCGAAGATCGTGCGCTGCCGCGTTTCAGCATCGTCGAACTGGCTGTACAGGGTGCGCAGGTAGTAACGATTGTCATCGTCCGGACGCCAATCGAAGTTCAGATTGGCACCGGTGCGCTCGCGCTCGATGGTGTATTTGCGGCGCTGAACCTCGACCGCCACCAGATCATCCTTGGCGCCGCCATCGAACTTGTCGTACTCAACCTCGGTATTGTCGGACTCGAAGCTGCGCTTCTGGTAGTTCACGCCGAGCGCTACACCGAAGGTTTCTGCAAACACCTCGCTGTAGTTGAACGCAGCCTTCGGGCTGGTTTCGCCCGACAGCTCCTGGTGGCTGGCTTCCAGCTTGCCCTTCAATGAGCGGCCATCGCGATCGAAGGCCGAGGCTGATTCCACCACCACTGCGCCGCCAATGGCATCACCCGGCATATCCGGCGTGGCCGACTTGATCACCCGCAGGCGCTCGGTGGACTCGGACGGAATCACATCCAGCGGCGCTGCGCGGGAGGAGTCCTCCGGCGTGCCGATGGTGATGCCGTCGATGCTGACGCTGTTCAAGGCCGCATCCAGGCCTCGGATCACCACGAAGCGACCCTCGCCCTGGTCGCGGGTGACGCTGACGCCGGGCAGCCGCTGCAGCGACTCGGCAACATTCATGTCCGGGTAGTCGCCCATCGAGTCGGAGGCAACCGCGTCCTGCACGCCATTGGCGTCACGCTTGAGCTCCACCGCACGGATCTGGGCTTCGCGCTGCGCACGCACCTCGATACGCTCCAGATCGATGGCTGCAGCCGCCCCACTGGCCAGTGTGGTCGTGCCATCGGCCGTGGCCTGTTGTGCATATGCAGGTGCGGCAGCCATGCAGGCCACCGCTGTCGTCACCGCCATCACCAAGACGCTCTTGCGCACTACCGCCCCCAATCTGTGTAAAGGATGGGTGCGCACGGTATGTCCGTTCAGTTACGCGACAGTTACAGGGACACGGCTGGAATATTTCAGTCTGTTGCTCCGCAGGTACAGCGCGGCCAACGACAGTTCGCTGCAGCATGGCGGCCGGCATCACCAGCTTCAGCGATACTACCCACCATCGCGGCACTGTTCAGCGACTCACGGCGCAGCTCCATGGCCGCTCACATCTCACTGACCAATGCGTCGGTCACCTGATCCGGATCACCTCAACTTTGGCATTGAAGCCCTCCACCTGCATCTCGTAGGCAGCGCCTGGCTTCCTGTTCAACCGCACCTTGGGGTCAGTCGCCGTTCCAGAAAAGTAACCGCGCTGCATCTGCCGCCAGACTTGACCATTGGCCAGGGTGAACTCGGTACTTCCGCTCCAGCCATTGAATCTGCCTTTGATCATGGAGTCGATCCTGCTTGAGCTGTCCGCCCACGCGGAAAGCGAGCGCTCGATCCGGCGCACGCGCAACACCTGGGCGCCAACACCTATTTCGTTGCTCGACGGGCACACGATCACCTCCCCCCGCTGCCTGCCCAGATATCCGGGGCCCGAGGTCAACTCCCACATGCTGCGATCGGACAAGGTGATGATCTCGCCAATGCGCCCCTCCAACCGTTCGGGCCCGATCACGTTGGCCACATGGCAATCACCAGCCCACGCAAGGCCTGGCAGCAGCCAAGCCAACGCAGCCAGCCAATTCATCGCATGCATGCGTCAACCTCCACCGCTGTGAAGCACATCAACGCCGCCGCACCATGATTGTCCCCGACTCCCCATCAACCTTCATCTCGTAATCGAACCCCCGTCGCGTCAACGTCACACGTGGCGAACTCCCAGTCGCTCGTCGTACGCGTCCATCCGTCTGCTGCCATATCTGCCCATTCTGCAGGCGGAACAAGGTATTGCCGGCCCACCCTTCAAAGCTGCCTACTATGCGACTCTCAATGTCATGGCTGTCAGCCACAGGCGGCGGACGCGGGCTGGCGCTGTATACGAATTCCACTTCAGGCTCAGGCTCCTTGACGTAGCCGAACTCCGCGTCGTAACGAACCAGCCGGTAGTACAGCTCCTCGCCATTGCGCCGACGCTTGTGCAAGGGCTCCAGCCGGCCATGTCCCAGATCGATGTAAGCCGTCCCCCTGCGAAAAATCACCTCGCTGGGATTCACCGCCTCCTCCTGCAACGGCGGCAGTACCGGCGCAGCGACTGCAGCCCCGGTCCAAGGCGCGAGCAGCAGCAGACCCCTCACGATCCAAGCTTCGTATCGTCCGTGCATACCCTCCCCTTGAAGCTTCATCTTTCGCCGCAACGGCCTGCACACATCATCCATGGTTATCACTCGCGGAGCCACAGAACGCTGGGCGTGCGCATCATCACTTGAACTGGGCATCCGCTCCCCCAGTACTGCCAGCTCTACCTGTTCAGGGGTTTCGGCTTGGCCGCTGTGCAGATGTACGCGTCTGTGCCGAAGCCACGATCGCAGACGCGCTAAAATGACATTTCTCTCCCTGCTTGATCACTCCCATGAAAATCGTCGAAGTCCGCCACCCGTTGGTCCAGCACAAGATCGGCTTACTCCGCGATGCATCCATGAGTACCAAGGATTTCCGCGAAGTCGTCAATGAGCTTGGCACCCTGCTGGCCTATGAGGCCACCGCGAATCTTGAGACCGAGAGCCACACCATGGCGGGCTGGGCCGGCCCGGTGCAGGTGCAGCGCATCGCCGGCGCCAAGATCACCGTGGTACCGATTCTGCGCGCCGGCCTGGGCATGCTGACCGGTGTGCTGTCACTGATTCCGGCCGCGCGCGTAAGCGTTGTCGGCCTGCAGCGCGACGAGGAAACCCTGCAGCCAGTGCCCTACTTCGAGCGCCTGACCGGCCGCCTGGAAGAACGCGACGCACTGATCCTCGACCCGATGCTGGCCACCGGCGGTACCCTGATCGCCACCATCGACATGCTCAAGCGGGCGGGTGCACGCCGCATCAAGGGCATCTTCCTGGTCGCCGCACCGGAAGGCCTGAAGGCACTGGAAGCCGTGCATCCGGACGTGGAAATCTACACCGCCGCCATCGACGAGCGCCTCAACGAGAAGGGTTACATCATGCCGGGCCTTGGCGATGCCGGTGATCGCATCTTCGGCACCCGCATTGCTTGACCCTGGTGGCCAGCCCAGCTGCCGCCGCCATCTCCCCACTTGAATGGTGAATCCGATGAAACGCGCCATCACCCTGGTTCTGGCAGCGGCATTTGCACTAGGCGCACAGGCTGCCGGCGCCGCCGACAAGGTCACCACGACGCCCGTTCAGTTCGCCAAGGGCATGAGCAGCTTCAGCACCAACGGCAGCCTGCTTGGCTATGACAGCGTGAACTACACGTTGGATGCCAGAACCGAGCAATCCATGCGGGTGAGCCTTAGCGGCAGCAGCAATGTCGGCTTCAACATCTATGCCCCGGGGGATATTCCCGGCGTTGCCACCGCACTGGGCAGTGGCAGCCTGGGACAGGATTGGAACGGCGTATTGCCTGCCTCCGGGACCTACACCGTGCAGGTGTACCAGGTGCGTGCGGCAGCCAGGCGCGGTGCGCAGGCGGCCTATGCCATCACCTTTGCGATTCATTGACGGTAATCCCCGCCATGCGCAACGGCATGGCGGGAATGGTCTTGCCAGCAACCACAGTCACGCCGCACAAACCCACTGAAAGCGGCTGAGGCGAGTTTGGCCGCTACACCCAGTTGGCCGCTCCAACTGCGCCATTTCAGCGTCGCAGCCAGCGCTCATTGGCAGCGGCAGGTGCCGCCAGCAGCTGCCGCGCCTGCTCGTCCTTGAGCAGTTGGGCACGCAGGAACGCCGTGCCCAGCTCGCGGGCTCGTTCGAACAACAGCTCAGGTTCTCCACCAATCAGGTTGTGGTCGCCTCCGGCAAGTACCACGCCGGTGTTGTCGCCAGCAGGCGCCGTCTCGACGGGATAGAGGTGATCGACTGGGTCGCTGACGAAACCCGGCACCAGATCCTCGTCACCGGTGACCAGCAGCAAAGGCACCGCCAGCGAGGCATATGACTGCTCGTTGATCAGCCCCGGAATCCGGCCCGGCGACGAAAAGCCCAGCACAGCCTCCACCGATGGATCGCGCAACGGCCCCAAGCCGCCCAATGCACCACCAAGCGTCGCCGATATCAGCGTCCCAAGACTATGGCCGGCTGCAGCAACCGGCATCCCGGGCCAATGCTTCGCCGCGTAGCTACTGACTGCACGCATGTCGACGAAGCGTTCGGTCAAGCCCTGTTGCAGCGAGAACTGTTCGCGCTGCGGATACTTCATCGAGTCCACGTGCAGCGGTGCCAGCACCACGAATCCGGCATCCGCCCAGGACTGCAGCAGGCGCTCGTAGCGCTCCGGCCAGGCGCCGTGTCCCGAGGAGAACAGCACCACCCCACGCACCTGTGCCGGCTCCCATATCGCCAAGGTGGTGGAGCGTTCGGCACTGACCTGCAATGGCAGCACCTGGGTTGGGGCCGCCAGCGCAGCAGCAGCGGGCCCCAGCAACATGAGCACGGCAAGCCCGGCGCGTCGCAGCAGAGAAGGAAGTTTCATGGCATTGCCCCGGATCTGAATGATGGGACCAATGTCGGTTTTGAAGACTTCCGGAATCAGTGCCGGAAGTCAGTTTTTTCAGCTGCCGTTGGTCAGCTCAGGCCGCCAGCGTACGCGCCTTCAACTCGGCCACTTCATGGGCGGTGGCAAAGCGCCCTTTGTCATCGCGCACTACCTGCGCCATCGCGCATTGCGGGTCATGGGTGAAGAACAAGTGCACGTTGCGCGCCAGCTTGTCCTCTAGAAAGGCCCGCTTCTCGTCGATCAGCAACTCGGCATTGCGGTCGTAGCCCATGGTGATCGGCACATGCACCCAGGACCGCCCCGGTATCAGGTCGGCGCAGAACACCACGCCACCGCGCGGTTGGCCATTGACCCGCTCAGGACCAATGATTTCAGCCAGCATCAGGCCTGGCGTATGGCCATCGCTGAAGCTGAAACGCACCGATTCACCCAGTGCCTTTGAATAGGCGCCGCTGACGATCTCCAGACGACCGCTGGCTTCCAGCAAACCGCTCAACTCGGGAATAAAACTGGCGCGGTCACGCGGATGCGGATGCCTGGCACGCTCCCAGTGCTCGGCTCCAATTACGAAGGTCGCATTGGGAAACAACAGTTCCGGCTCGCGACCTTCCGACCACGGTGCCAGCAGACCACCGGCATGATCGAAGTGCAGATGGCTTAGCACGACCACATCGATGTCTTCATGCTCGAAGCCGGCTTCGCGCAGTGAATCGATCAGTACATGACGCTGCTCCTGCACACCATAGCGTTCACGCAGCTTGGGCTCGAAGAAGGCACCGATACCGGTTTCGAACAACACGGTCTTGCCACCCAACGGACTGGCCAACAACGCCCTGCATGCCAGTTCAATGCGGTTGGCGTCATCGGCCGGCGCCCACCGCTCCCACAATGCCTTGGGAGCGTTGCCGAACATCGCACCGCCATCGAGTTTTTGCGAGTTACCGCGGATCGACCATAGTTTCATATGAAAAATTCTACCCGCAGTGCGTTAAATATTCGCAAGGAATCGGTGGCGGATAATTGACGGGCAACGGTACTGGCGGGGGACGTCGTGCTGTGTGCGTTTGAAGAGCGCTTACCGCCTGCTTTGATGCCGGGCCAGCGCGGGCTACTTTGTGGGAGCGGCGTCAGCCGCGGAGCTGACGCCGCGGAAGCGCTTGGCAACGGTGCCAACTGATGATTTACCTGCCTCGCGACTGACGCCGCTCCCACAAAAAATCCGATGCCAGCAACTGGCATCGGATTCAGGGGGATTCAAACGCTCAAGTGAAAAGCAATCCCGCCGAAACGCGGCTTGCTGGTCATCTCAGTCGGCCTTTCCCGACTTGCGAACCTCGGCACTGCCCACCGGGTTACGCGGGTCGCTGCCGCCGCTGAGCACATTGCTGCGCCGATCCCATTCCACCGTCTGCAGGTTGCCCCATACATGGCTGGAGCCGCGCCCGCCTTCGGCCGAATCACCCGGCAATTCAACCTTATGCCCCATCGCCTGCAGCTGCTTGGCGACTTCCGGCGAGAACGCGCCGGTCTCCGCCGAAATCTCATCCGGCAACCACTGGTGGTGATAACGCGGCAACGCGGCCACCTGCTGTGCGTCCAGGCCGGCGTCATAGCCGAGGATGCCGAGCAGGACCATGGTGATGATGCGGCTGCCACCCGGCGTGCCAATCACCACGACCTTGTCATCATTTTCCATGAAGGTCGGCGTCATCGAGCTGAGCATGCGCTTGCCCTTGGCCGGCGCGTTGGCCGCGTAGCCCATTACACCGAAGGCGTTGGGCGTGCCCGGCTTCAATGCGAAGTCGTCCATCTCGTTGTTCAGCAGCACACCGGTGCCGGCCGGGATCAGACCCGAGCCGTACAGCAGGTTCACCGTCTGGGTACCGCCAACGCGATTGCCTTCGCTGTCGATGATCGAGAAGTGCGTGGTCTCGTCATCCTCCAACGGCGTCGGGTTGCCCGACAGCAGGTCGCTCGGCGTGGCCTTTTCCGGATGGATGGTTGCACGCAGACCCTGCGCGTAGTCGCGGCTGGTCAGCACCTTCTGCGGGATATCGACAAAGTCGGGATCGCCAAGGAAGAAGGTACGGTCGCGATAGGCGCGACGCATCGCTTCCACCACCAGATGGGTACTGTGTGCCTGGTCCATCTTGTTCAGATCCCAGGGTTCCAGGATCTGCAGCATCGAGGCCAGCGCAATGCCACCGGAGGACGGCGGCGAGGCGGTGGTGATCTTCCAGCCACGGTAGTTGAACACGATCGGCTCACGGGTCTTGACCGTATAGCCGGCCAGTTCCTCGGCGGTCCAGCGGCCGCCGGCCTGCTTCACGCCAGCCAGCAGCTTGCGCCCGGTCTCGCCGCGGTAGAAGCCATCAAAGCCGTTGGCGGCCAGCAGCTGCAGCGTATGCGCCAGCTCCGGCTGCTTGAAGATATCGCCCTCGGCAATCGGCTTGCCGTTGCGCAGGTAGACTTCGCGGGTGCCCGGGTAACGGTCCATCACTTCACGACGGCTGGCATAGCCACGGGCCATGCGTGCATACACCGGGAAACCATCGGTGGCGACACGGATTGCCGGCGCCAGCGACTCGCTCAGCGGCAACTTGCCATGCTCGCGCGCCAGCTTCACCAGCGCCGCCGGCAAGCCGGGGATGCCGGCCGACCACGGGCCATTGACCGAGCGGTCACGGTCCAGATTGCCGTTCTTGTCCAGGAACTGATCGGGCGTTGCGGATTCGGGCGAGGTCTCGCGCGCATCCAGCATCACGTCCTTGCCGGTCTTGGCATCGTGCAGCAGGAAGAACCCGCCGCCGCCCAGGCCCGAGCTGATCGGCTCGACCACGGCCAGGGTGGAGGACACGGCCACCGCGGCATCGAACGCGTTACCGCCCTTGCCAAGGATTTCCATACCGGCCTGGGTCGCCAGCGAATGGCCGCTGGCAATCGCGGCGCCATCGGGGCGTGCGGCGCGGGCCGGCGCGGTGTCGGCTGCCCACGCGGCCGGCGACAGCACCAGTGCGAACAGCAGCAGGGAACGGGCAACGAGTTTCATGCCGTTGGATTCTCCGATTGGTAAAACTCAGGGTGATCACGTTGCAGGCCGGCCAGCTTGGCCAGCAGCTGATCTTCGGTTTCGACGATTTCCGGGTCCGGGTCGATACATTCGACCGGGCACACCACCACGCATTGCGGTTCATCGAAATGACCGACACATTCGGTACAACGGGCCGGATCGATCACATAGATCGTCTCGCCCATTGCGATGGCCTGATTGGGACAGGCTGGCTCACAGACGTCGCAGTTGACGCAGAGCTCATTGATTTTCAAAGACATTGCTGCGGTGTTCCCGTCAGAGCGGGGCTTGCAACCGGCGCCTGCCGGTTCATCGGTCCTGCTGTTCATGGCCTGCCAAGGACAGCGCCGACAGCAAGCTTACCGGATACTGGTTTTGCCGGGGTCCAAGCTCCTGCTTCCACAGCGTTCTGCGGGTGTGGATGCTGGTTCTCGTGGGCGATCCCCGCCTTCGCGGGGATGACGAACTGGCAAAGGCGGGGTCGCTAGGCGCCCCCGCGCCAGTTGCAGCAAAAGCTAAAACCAAAGCAGAAGCTGGAGCAACAGCCAAAGCAATCCCCGCCTTCGCGGGGATGACGCACTGGCACAGGCGAGGCCGCTAGGCGGCCCCGCGCCAGTGCGTCACTTGGCTTCGACGAAGATGTAGTCGGCGCCGGTCGGCTTGACGATGGTCTGCACGCGGGCGTTGTCAGCGGCATCGCCGATGAACACCACGCGCACGCCCTTCATCGAATCAGCCTGCACGTCCTTGAAGCCGGTTTCGATCAGGTCGCCCATCTTTGCCGAGTTCGACGAACCAAAGGCCAGCATGTTGCCCGGCTGGATGCCACGGCCAATGGCGGTGGTTGCGCTCTCAACCTGGCGGTCGTACTTGGCGGCGAATTCCGGGTCCGATGCCGGCGGCAGGTAGTACAGGAACGGGCTGGCGGTGATGTTGCCCATGTTCTGCACGGCAACTGCCTGCAGGTACTTCTTCCAACCCGCGTCGTCATCCTTGGCCGGGGCGACCAGCGCCTGCTGCGCTTCGACTACCGGTGCTTCTTCTTTCTTGCAGGCGGTTACAGCCAGCACCATCGAGGCGGCAAGCAGCACGCGCATCGTGTTCTTCATGATCGTTCTCCCGTTGAAAAGTCGTGTTACTGAAAAAGGCTTACTGCCCGCGCGCTTCGCGGGCCTTGCGCAACGCTTCAAGCACAGTGGCCGGCACGAAGCCGGAGACATCCCCGCCCAGCCGGGCGATTTCACGCACCAGCGAGGAGGAAATGAAGCTGTGCTGCTCGGAGGGGGTGAGGAACAGCGTCTCCACCTCCGGAATCAGATGCCGGTTCATGCTCGCCATCTGGAATTCGTATTCAAAATCGGACACCGCGCGCAGCCCGCGCAGCAGTACCCCGCCATGCACCGAGCGTACGAAGTGCGCCAGCAAGGTGTCGAAGCCGACCACTTCCACGTTGTCGTGGTGCTGCAGCGCTTCCACCGCCAAGGCAACCCTCAACTCCAGCGGCAGCGTCGGGCCCTTGGAAGGACTCTGCGCCACGCCGACTATCACCTTCTCGAACAACGGCGCGGCACGATTCACCAGGTCGATATGACCATTGGTGATCGGGTCGAAAGTGCCCGGGTACACGGCGATGCGGCGATTGGCTGAAGTCATGCGGGTTCGGTCGCGTTCATGTCGCTGCGAAGTGTAGCAGCGGCTCGACGATAGAGGGCATAGGCCACCTCACGGGTACTGCCCTCACGCCGCAGCTGCCATTCGGGCGGCAGCAAGAGGGCCGCACCCACCGGCGCTTCCACGTAGAGCCAGGCGCCCTCGGCCAGGTGCCGGGGCAGGCGTTCGATCACCTGCTCCCACAAGCCCGCTGCGAACGGCGGATCCAGGAACACCACGTCAGCCTGTGCCGGGGCTGCGCTGGCCAGCCATTGCAGGGCGTCGCCGGCAATCACCTCGACCTGCTCACCTGCCTGCAGCCGCCCGACCACCCCGCGCAGCGCAGCTACCAACTGCGAATCACGTTCCACCAGCTGTGCCGAAGCCGCGCCACGCGATACCGCCTCAAGGCCAAGCGCGCCGCTACCGGCGAACAGGTCCAGGACACGGGCCCCGGGCAGCTTCGGCATCAGCCAATTGAACAGGGTCTCCCGGACCCGGTCGCTGGTAGGCCGCAGGCCCGGCAATTCAGGAACCTGCAAACGGGTATTACGCCAACGCCCACCGACGATACGCACCTGCCCGCTGGCCGCAGGCGCCTTGCCACGGACCGGACTCATCCGACCCGCACCGGCAAAAGCAGAGACAAAACGTGGCAAATCAAATACATCGGCGACCTGGATCCAACAGCTCTGAGTACTGCAGATGATAGACCAGCACCCGCCCCGGCTGCGCCCACCTTGAAATCGGCCCATTCACCCTTACCCAAGCTGCAGTCACCGCGCAGCTGCGCGACCTAATCAGCAACGGAGCACCCCGACCGATGACCGACCAGAATCACAAGGAAACCCGCGGTTTCCAGACCGAGGTGAAGCAGCTGCTGCACCTGATGATCCATTCGCTGTACTCGAACAAGGAAATCTTCCTGCGCGAGTTGGTGTCCAATGCCGCCGACGCCGCCGACAAGCTGCGCTTCGAAGCGCTGACCCAGCCCGAGCTGCTCGAAGGCGGCGCGCCGCTGCGCATCCGCATCGAGGCCGACCCGGCCGCGCGCACCCTGACCATCGACGACAACGGCATCGGCCTGAGCCGCGATGAGGCCATCGCCCACCTCGGCACCATCGCCAAGTCGGGCACTGCCGAGTTCCTGAAAAACCTGTCCGGCGATCAGAAGAAAGACTCCAACCTGATCGGCCAGTTCGGCGTGGGCTTCTATTCGGCCTTCATCGTTGCCGACCAGGTCGACGTCTACAGCCGCCGTGCCGGTCTGCCGGCCAGCGAAGGCGTGCATTGGTCGTCCAAGGGCGAAGGCGAGTTCGAAGTCGAGACCATCGACAAGCCCGAGCGCGGCACCCGCATCGTGCTGCATCTGAAGGAAGGCGAAGACAGCTATACCGACGGCTGGCAGCTGCGCAGCCTGATCAAGAAGTACTCCGACCACATCGGCCTGCCGATCGAGCTGCAGAAAGAACATCACGGCGAGGAAGCCGACAAGCCGGCTACGCCGGAGTGGGAGACCGTCAACCGCGCCAATGCGTTGTGGACCCGCGCCAAGCCCGAGATCAAGGACGAGGAATACCAAGAGTTCTACAAGCACATCGCGCACGACCCGACCGACCCGCTGGCCTGGACCCACAACAAGGTCGAAGGCAAGCTGGAGTACACCTCGCTGCTGTACACCCCGGGCCGCGCGCCGTACGACCTGTACCACCGCGACGCACCGAAGGGCCTGAAGCTCTATGTGCAGCGCGTTTTCATCATGGACCAGGCCGAGCAGTTCCTGCCGCTGTACCTGCGTTTCATCAAGGGCGTGGTCGATTCCAACGACCTGCCGTTGAACGTATCGCGCGAAATCCTGCAGTCCGGCCCGGTGATCGACTCGATGAAGTCGGCGCTGACCAAGCGTTCGCTGGACATGCTGGAGAAGCTGGCCAAGGACAAGCCGGAAGAATACGCAGGCTTCTGGAAGAACTTCGGCCAGGTGCTGAAGGAAGGCCCGGCCGAGGACTACGGCAACCGCGAGAAGGTCGCCGGCCTGCTGCGCTTCGCCTCAACCCATGACGGCAGCGGCGAGCAGAGCGTTGCCCTGGCCGATTATGTCGGCCGCATGATCGAAGGCCAGGACAAGATCTATTACCTGACCGGCGAGAGCTTCCAGCAGGTCAAGGACAGCCCGCATCTTGAGGTGTTCCGCAAGAAGGGCATCGAAGTGCTGTTGATGACCGATCGCATCGACGAGTGGCTGATGAGCTACCTCACCGAGTTCGACGGCAAGTCCTTCGCCGACATCGCCCGCGGCGATCTGGACCTGGGCAAGCTTGAGACCGAGGAAGACAAGAAGGCACAGGAAGAGGTCGCCAAGACCAAGGAAGGCCTGGCCGCGCGCCTGAAAACCGTGCTCGGCGAAGAAGTTGCCGAAGTGCGCGTCTCGCACCGCCTGACCGACTCGCCGGCCATCCTGGCCATCGGCGAACAGGACCTGGGCCTGCAGATGCGCCAGATCCTGGAAGCCAGCGGCCAGAAGGTGCCGGACAGCAAGCCGGTATTCGAGTTCAACCCGGCCCACCCGCTGATTGAGAAGCTGGATGCGGAAGCTGATATGGACCGCTTCAACGACTTGGCCCACGTGCTGTTCGACCAGGCCGCATTGGCCGCTGGCGACAGCCTGAAGGACCCGGCCGGTTACGTACGCCGCTTGAACAAGCTGCTGTTGGAACTGTCGGCCTGAGTGTAGTGCCGAGCCATGCTCGGCAGGAGCTTTACCCGTAAAGCCCGTAGTGCCGAGCCATGCTCGGCAGAAGCTTTCCCGGTAAAGCCCGAAAAGCCCCCCTCACCCCAACCCCTCTCCCGTGAACGGGAGAGGGGCTTCAATCAACTGCCGTCGTGCTGCCTGCAACGCCGGCCACCTGACCGCCGGTGGTAACATAGACATCTGATTTCAGGCCTTTTCCTCCATGTTCAGCTTCTTTCGCCGCAAAAAGACCGACGACGCCCAACAGCCCGCAAAGCCGTCCACGCTGAGTGTTGAGGAACTGGCCGCCGCCTTCCCGCAGGCACCGTCGGCGCAAGCGCCGCTGCCGGCAGAACCCATTCAGACTGAAACCGCGCAAGTGCCGGTCGAAGCCCCGGTCGCTGCTCAAACGCCGGTAGAGCCTGCAACCGAAACCGCAGCAGCACCTGTGCCGGTCGTCGAACAAGCTGTCGTAGTTGACGTAGCCCCTGTTGCAGCACCAGTCCAGATCGAAGCACCGGTTGCCGCTGAAGCGCCCTCCCCTGCAGTCGTGGAAATCGCTCCACAGGCCATGGAGCCCGTTGCTGCTCCCGCTCCTGCTGCAGCACCGGCTCCCACTCCGGCTGTAGCCGAAGTCATCGCCCCCAGCTCCCCCGACTCAGACGCAGCGCTGATCCCGGTCAACGCTGCACCAGCTGCGCCTGAAGGCAAACTCGGCTGGCGTGATCGCCTGCGCAACAGCAGCTTCGCCCGCAGCTTCGGCGGCCTGTTCTCGCGCAACCCCAAGCTCGATGACGACCTGCTCGACGAGATCGAGACCGCACTGATCACCGCCGACGTCGGCATGCCGGCGACCACGGCACTGGTCGAAGACCTGCGCAAGCGCATGAAGTCGCGTGAGTTCGCCGATGCCAATGCGCTGTTGGCCGCACTCCGCGCCGACCTGATCGCCATGCTCGAACCAGTCGCCAAGCCGCTGGTCATCGACCCCAATGCAAAGCCATTCGTGATCCTTACCGTCGGCGTCAACGGCGTCGGCAAGACCACCACCATCGGCAAGCTGGCCAAGCGCTTCAAGGATCAGGGCCACAGCCTGATGCTGGCCGCTGGCGACACCTTCCGCGCCGCCGCCGTCGCCCAGTTGCAGATCTGGGGTGAGCGTAATGGCGTGGCCGTGGTCGCCCAGGGTCAGAACGCCGATGCCGCCTCGGTCGCATTCGACGCTCTGCAGGCCGGCAAGGCGCGTGGCACCAGCGTACTGATCGCCGACACCGCCGGTCGCCTGCACACCCAGACCGGCCTGATGAACGAGCTGAGCAAGATCCGCCGTGTGCTTGGCAAGATCGACGACAGCGCGCCACACGAGGTGCTGATGGTGATCGACGGCACCACCGGCCAGAACGCGCTGTCGCAGCTGCGCCAGTTCCATGCCGCCGCAGGTGTCACCGGCCTGGTGGTGACCAAGCTGGACGGCACCGCCAAGGGCGGCGTGGTGTTTGCGCTGGCCCGCGAGTTCGGCATTCCGATTCGCTTCGCCGGTATCGGTGAACGCCCGGAAGATCTGCGCGTGTTTGATGCTGAAGCCTTTGTCGACGCGCTGTTGCCGCAGGCGCTGGGCGCTTGATCTGAAGCCCCTCTCCCGTTTACGGGAGAGGGGTTGGGGTGAGGGGAAGCTCTACGAGCAGGATCAAAAGCTCCCCTCATCCGCCCCTACGGGGCAGCTTCTCCCGCGCGCGGGAGAAGGAATGCGAAAGCAACCGCCATCGCCTGCGAGCCAATGCCCAACTTCCCCAGCCAACTCCTCACCTGGTTCGCCCAGCACGGCCGCCACGATCTGCCCTGGCAGCATCCGCGTTCGCCGTATCGGGTATGGCTGTCGGAAGTCATGCTGCAGCAAACTCAGGTCGCCACGGCAACGCCATATTTCCAGCGTTTCGTGCAGTCGTTTCCGACGCTGCGCGATCTGGCCGCCACCGACAACGACACCTTGATGGCGCACTGGGCCGGCCTGGGCTACTACGCCCGTGCCCGCAATCTGCATGCAGCAGCCAAGCAATGCGTCGAGCTGCATGGCGGAGAATTGCCGCGTGATTTCGATGCCCTGCTGGCACTGCCCGGCATCGGCCGCAGCACCGCCAGTGCAATCCTCAGCCAGGCCTGGAACGACCCATTTGCGATCCTTGATGGCAACGTCAAACGTGTCTTGACCCGTTACCACGGCATCACTGGCTTCCCCGGCTTGCCGGCTATCGAAAAACAGCTCTGGGCGCAGGCCGAAGCACACGTCGCGCAGGTGCCGGCCGGGCGCATGGCCGATTACACCCAGGCGCAGATGGATTTCGGCGCAACCCTGTGCACCCGGGCAAAGCCGGCCTGCATCCTGTGCCCGCTGCAGGGCAGCTGTGCCGCACATGCGCAGGGACTGGTCGATTCGCTGCCTACCCCCAAGCCCAGCAAAGTGCTGCCCGAGCGCGAAGCCAGCGCCCTGCTGCTGGAAGACGCCGAAGGCCGCATCCTGCTGCTCAAGCGTCCGCCAACCGGTATCTGGGCCTCGCTGTGGACGCTGCCGCAGGCCGATACTGACAGCGCGCTGCGCGAGTGGTTTGCCGCCAGCATCAAAGGCAACTACGACAACGCCAATGAGCTGCCACTGATCGTGCATACCTTCAGCCACTATCGCCTGCATCTGCAGCCACTGCACCTGCGCAAGGTCGCACTCAAATCCAAGGTCGGCGACAATGCCGAGCTACGCTGGGTAGCGCGTGACGAGCTCGCCGCAATCGGCCTGCCCGCACCCATCCGCAAACTGCTGGAACGCCATCCGGCGCACTGATTCGACAGGACCACATCATGCCCCGCTCCGTCTTCTGCCAATACGAACAACGCGAAACCGAGGGCCTGGATTTCGTGCCCTACCCCGGCGAGCTGGGCCAGCGCATCTTCGCCAACATCGGCAAGCCGGCCTGGGCAACATGGCTGGCGCACCAGACCATGCTGATCAACGAGAACCGTTTGTCGCCGCGCGACCCGAAGCACCGCGCCTTCCTTGAGGAAGAGTTGGTGAAGTATCTGTTCTCCGGCGGCGCGGAAAAGCCGGCGGGTTACGTCGCACCGGAAACGGATTGATGCAGGAGCGGCGTAAGCCGCGAAGCTGACATCAATGAAAGCACGAAGAAAAGCCCGCGATCGATTGGATTGCGGGCTTCGCGGCTTACGCCGCTCCTACAGAATGCATTTTCGGTGAAGCCCCTGCCGAGCATGGCTCGGCCTGGGCTGCGAAACATTGCCGGTGAAGCCCTGCCGAGCATGGCTCGGCACTACAGATGGTGCTTCAATTCGTTTCGGTGCCCTGATCTGCGGCGCGCTCGGAGATCTTGGCTTCGCGCAGCTCTTTCTCGGATGCACGCAGCGCCTTTACATCCAGCGGTTGGATGCTTTCGATGCGGCATGGCACGTGCGACATCGGGCCACCGCCGTGCACGATCACACGATCAAACCTCGCAGATACCTGGCCCATCATGTTGGTGATGGAAATGGCCGGCGCATAGGACAAATCCATGCACGGCCCGCTCAGATTCAACAGCCAGGCTTCGGCCGGCTTGGTCCAGACCGCCAGGGCGCTGTCGCCCAACTCGGTCCAGCCGTTCAACGAACCGAAATACTTGAAATTGTTCACCGGCGCACCGGCGTGGGCCCGGTACAGCTCAAGCCGTTCGGTGCTGCTCAGCTTTCCGGTCGTCGCACAACCGCCGAGAACGGCAGTCAGCACCATCGCAACAAGCACTTTCTTCATGGCGGCAATCCTCATTGAAGGAAACAACCTGCTTTCACAGCCGAAACGAGCACCGTACTGGCATCGTAGCTCCACCAGCTCGTCGGAGCCATGCTGCCGGGCGGATTCAAACCCCGCTACTGGCCAACTCGTGCAGGCGGCCCTGACGCAGCTCCAGCACGCGATCCAGCTTGCGCGCCAGACTGCGGTCATGGGTGACCAGAACCAAACTGGTGCGCTGCTCGCGGTTCAACTCCAGCATCAGATCAAACACGGTGGCGGCGGTCTTGTCGTCCAGATTGCCGGTTGGCTCATCGCCGAGCACGCAGCCCGGCTGGTTGACCAGGGCGCGCGCAACCGCGGTGCGCTGGCGCTCGCCACCGGACAACTCGCCAGGCTTGTGATCCAGGCGGTGGCCTAGCCCAACCGACTCCAGCAATGCCTTGGCCCGGGTACTGGCGCCGGCAACATCACTACCACCCAGCATCACCGGGATCATCACATTCTCCAGCGCGGTGAATTCCGGCAGCAGATGATGGAACTGATACACGAAGCCAAGCGAACTATTGCGAAGATTGCCGCGCGCGGCATCGGACAGCGCCGACATGCGCTGGCCGGCAACATAAACCTCACCAGCGGTCGGGATATCCAAGCCGCCCAGCAGATGCAGCAAGGTGCTCTTGCCCGCGCCGGACGCGCCGACGATGGCCACGGTTTCGCCCGCAGCAACGTTCAAGTCCAGGCCGTCGAATACCGGCGTGTGCATCTTGCCTTCGGCGTAGGTCTTGCCCAGGCCTTCGGCGCGGATTACCGATTCCATCAATGCGTTCTCATTCATAGCGCAGCGCCTCGGCCGGCTGGGTGCGGGCTGCGCGCCACGCCGGGTAAAGGGTCGCGGCAAAGCTCATCAGCAGCGCGACAATGGTGATCACCACGATGTCACCGGTCTGCATGTCGGTCGGCAGGCCGGTGATGTAGTACACATCCTCCGGCAGCAGCTTGATGTTGAAGACGGTCTCGATCAGGCCGAGGATGCGCTCCAGATTAAGGGTCAAGGTGATGCCACTGATCACGCCGACAATGGTGCCGAACACACCGATCAAAGTGCCCTGCACCATGAACACCTGCATCACTCCGCCAGGCGTCAGGCCAAGCGTGCGCAGGATGGCGATATCAGCCTGCTTGTCGGTGACCAGCATCACCTGCGAGGACACCAGGTTGAACGCACCCATCGCTACGATCAGCGACAGCAGGATGCCCATCACCGTTTTTTCCATGCGCAGCGAGTGGTAGAGGTTGGCGTTCTCCTGCGTCCAATCGCTCACCCGGTAATAGCCGTTGAGGTTGACTGCCAGATCGCGGGCCACGGTATAGGCCTGGTCCATGTCGTGCATCTTCAGGCGCACGCCGGTGACGCCGTCCATGCGCAGCACGCGCTCCATGTCCTGCATGTTGGTGAAGGCGACGCCACGGTCCACTTCATTGGAGCCGGCCTCGAAGATACCACTGACCTTGAAGCGCTTGACCCGCGGCATGGCACCCATCGGCGTGCCCTGCACTTCGGCCAGCGTCGCGACCACGCTGTCGCCGACATCCACGCCCAACCAGATCGCCAATTCCTTGCCGACCACCATGTTGAATTCGCCGGGCTGCAGGCTGTCCAGCTTGCCCTTGGTCATCTTCTCGGCCAGCACCGAGACCTTGGACTCCTGTGCCGGATCAACGCCCTGGATGATCGCGCCCTGCACCCGCAGGCCGCTCAACATGCCCTGGATCTCGATGTAAGGCGCGGCACCGGCTACACGCGGGTCCTTGGTCGCCACGTCGATGGCATGCTGCCAGTTGGCCATCGGCTCGCCGTCAGCACTGACCGTGGCATGGGCCGACATCTGCAGCAGGCGGTCGCGGATCTCCTTCTGGAACCCGCTCATCACCGCCAAGGTGGTGATCAGCACCATCACCCCGAGCGCGATGCCAAGGATGGAGGCCATGGAGATGAAGGAAATGAAGCCATTGCGGCGCTTGGCGCGCAGATAGCGCAATCCGATTGCGACAGGTAAGGGTTTGAACATGCGTGTCTGCCCGTGAACTGGTCGCTATGGTGCCATTCCCGGCGGCTGGCGGGAAACGCCATGCGCCTTTACGGCCAGTCGCAGTTCACGTCGCCGCGCCCTGGGCAGCGTATCGGGCCAGAACAGCAGCTGGTGGCGCTGCTTGCCCAGCCGCCAGCGCAGCACCAGCAGCGGGCCGCGCTCGAGCAGTTCGATCTGCTCCATGGATTCGGCGTCGATACAGGGCGGACTTGGTGGCGACGGTATGAGGATGTTCCGGCTTGGCTTGCGCGCCTCTGCGCGCATCTGCAGCAGCCCCCAACCAAGCACGCACACAGCCAAGGGCCAGGCATGGCCCGGCTCCAATCTACAGTTCACTATCGAAATGGCGGCAAATACCGCCAGACCCAGCAAGGCGCAGCTCAGCCAGCGCGATGGGCGCCACTCACACCGGAAGGGCGCGGATATAGGCGATGAGTTGCGCCTGCGACGCATCCGAACAGACCTCGTAGCCCATGGACCAGCGCCACAATTTATCGTCTTCGGTTTCCAGCAACTGCAGGAATACCTCGCGTTCGGCGGCAGGTGCATCCAGCCAGCGACGGTCCAGATAGCGCCCGAACAGCTGATCCAGCTCGCGCATCCCACGCCGGCAGCGCCAGCGCAGCTTCTTCAACAGGATTTCGTCTTCAGTCTGCATGGCTTCGGGTACCTCTGATACCAAAGCCCCTCTCCCGCCGGGAGAGGGGTTGGGGTGAGGGTTGGAGCGAAGCTCCCGCGAAATCGAGGGCAGCAGGCTTCGCCCGTACCCTCATCCGCCCCTACGGGGCACCTTCTCCCGAAGGGAGAAGGCATAACGCATCAAGCGCGGCGCGCCATCATCAATTTCTTGATCTCGGCGATTGCCAGTGCCGGGTTCAAGCCCTTCGGGCAGGTACGTGCGCAGTTCATGATGGTGTGGCAGCGGTACAGCTTGAACGGATCTTCCAGATCGTCCAGGCGTGCGCCGGTGTCTTCATCGCGCGAATCGATGATCCAGCGATAGGCCTGCAGCAGGATCGCCGGGCCCAGGTAACGCTCGCCATTCCACCAGTAGCTCGGGCAGCTGGTCGAGCAGCACGCGCACAGGATGCACTCGTACAGCCCGTCCAGCTTCTTGCGGTCTTCCGGCGACTGCAGGCGTTCGCGGTCTGCCGGGGCCGGGGTCTGGGTGCGGATCCACGGCTTGATCGAGGCGTACTGCGCGTAGAAGTGGGTCAGGTCCGGAACCAGATCCTTGACCACGTCCATGTGCGGCAGCGGGTAGATCGGCACCTCGGCCTTGCCGCAATCGGCAATGGCGCGGGTGCAGGCCAGGGTGTTGGTGCCGTCGATGTTCATCGCGCACGAACCGCAGATACCCTCGCGGCAGGAGCGACGGAAGGTCAGGGTCGGATCAATCTCGTTCTTGATCTTGATCAGCGCGTCCAGAACCATCGGGCCGCACGCATCGAGATCGATCTCGTAGGTGTCGGTACGCGGATTCTGGTCGTCGTCGGGGCTCCAGCGGTAGATCTTGAAGGTACGCGTGTTCTTCGCGCCGCCCTTGGCGGGGAAGTGCTTGCCCTTGGTCAACCGGGAGTTCTTCGGGAGTGCAAATTCAGCCATGTTCGTAAGTTCCCCGGATCAGTAGACGCGCGGCTTCGGCGGCACCACGGACACGTCATCGCTGAGCGTGTACATGTGCACCGGGCGGTAATCGAAGCTGCACTTGCCCTTGTCGTCGACAGTGACCAGCGTGTGCTTCTGCCAGTTGACGTCGTCGCGGTCCGGGTAATCCTCGTGCGCGTGGGCGCCACGGCTTTCCTTGCGCTGCTCGGCCGAGTTGATGGTCGCCACTGCGTTGAGCAGCAGGTTGTTCAGCTCGTAGGTTTCGATCAGGTCCGAGTTCCAGACCAGCGAACGGTCGGAGACCTTGACGTCCTGGAACGAATCGAACACTTCCGCCATCTTCTGGCAGCCTTCTTCCAGCGTCTTGCTGGTACGGAACACCGCTGCATCGTTCTGCATGGTGCGCTGCATGTTGTCGCGGATGACCGAGGTCGGCGTATCGCCGTTGGCGTGACGCAGCTTGTCGAGCAGGCCCAGGGCCTTGTCGCAGGCATCGGACGGCAGGGTCTTGTGCGGCGCACCCGGCTTGATCGTCTCGGCGCAGCGGTTGGCCACGGCGCGACCGAACACCACCAAGTCGAGCAGCGAGTTGGAGCCCAGACGGTTGGCACCGTGCACGGACACGCAGGCCGCTTCGCCGATGGCGTACAGGCCCGGCACCACTGCATCGGGGTTGTCGCCGACCTTGCGCACCACTTCACCGTGGTAGTTGGTCGGGATGCCGCCCATGTTGTAATGCACGGTCGGGATGACCGGGATCGGCTGCTTGTGCACGTCCACGCCCGCGAAGATGCGCGCGCTTTCGGCGATACCCGGCAGCTTGTCGTCGATCACGCCCGGGCCGAGATGGGTCAGGTCGAGCAGGATGTGATCCTTGTGCTCGCCGACGCCGCGGCCTTCGCGGATTTCGATGGTCATCGAACGCGACACCACGTCACGCGATGCCAGATCCTTGTAATGCGGTGCGTAGCGCTCCATGAAGCGCTCGCCATTGCTGTTGCGCAGGATGCCGCCCTCGCCTCGCACACCTTCGGTGATCAGGCAGCCGGCGCCATAGATGCCGGTCGGGTGGAACTGCACGAACTCCATGTCCTGCAGCGGCAGGCCGGCACGGGCCACCAGGCCACCGCCGTCACCGGTACAGGTATGCGCCGAGGTGGCACTGAAGTAGGCACGGCCATAACCGCCGGTTGCCAACACCACACCCTGCGAACGGAACAGGTGCAAGGTGCCTTCGGCCATGTCCAGGGCGAGCACGCCACGGCAGACGCCTTCGTCATCGAAAATCAGGTCGAGTGCGAAGTACTCGATCATGAACTGCGCATCGTGCGCCAGCGACTGCTGGTACAGGGTGTGCAGGATGGCGTGGCCGGTACGGTCGGCGGCGGCGCAGGTACGCTGCGCGGACGGGCCTTCACCGTACTTGGTGGTCATGCCACCGAACGGACGCTGGTAGATCTTGCCTTCTTCGGTGCGCGAGAACGGAACGCCGTAATGTTCCAGCTCGATGATGGCCGGGATGGCCTCACGGCACATGTATTCGATGGCGTCCTGGTCGCCCAGCCAATCCGAACCCTTGATGGTGTCGAAGAAGTGGTAACGCCAGTCGTCCTCACCCATGTTGCCGAGCGCGGCGGAAATGCCGCCCTGCGCTGCCACGGTGTGCGAGCGGGTCGGGAAGACCTTGGTGATGCAGACCGTCTGCAGGCCCTTCTGGGCCAGGCCAAACGTTGCACGCAGGCCAGCGCCACCGGCGCCGACGACGACCATGTCGACCTTGTGTTCTGTGATGTTGTAAGCGGACATGTATCAGTTCCCAAACGCGATGCGGGCAACCGCAAAGATGCTGACGATGGCGCCGAGCACGGCGACGAACTTGACCGTGGTCTGCAAGGCCAGGGCCATCAGCGAGTTGTGGATGTAGTCCTCCAGGACTACCTGCAGGCCAAGCTGGGCGTGCCAGAACATGGCGACCAGGAAGCCGCCGAGCAGGATCGCGTTCCACGGCTTGGCAATGGTTTCCACAGCGGTGACGTAATCGGCGCCCATCAGGCTCAGCACCAGGCACAGGAACCAGATGGTCAGTGCGACCAGCGCGGTTGCGGTCAGGCGCTGGTGGACGAAGTGCTCGGTACCGGACTTGGCGCTGCCAAGGCCACGCGCATTCTTCAGCGGGGTGCGGTACTTGCTCATGCGGCAGCTCCCATGCAGACGTAAGCCCAGATCAGCGCGGTCAGCACCAGCGAGGCAATCACCGACACCCAGCTGCTGCGGATGAAGGTAGCCTTGGCGTAGCCGATGGCGAAGTCCTGCACGATATGGCGGATACCATTGCACAGGTGGTAGGCGAAACACCAGGTCCAACCGAACAGGATCACCTTGCCGTACCAGGCGCTGGCGTGGGTGGTGAAGCAGTTCCAGGACTCAGGCCCCATCATCAGGGCGAACAAGCCGCCCGCAATGATCAGGGAACCGACAGTCAGAATGATGCCGGTTACTCGATGCAGGATCGAGGTGGCCATCTGGATCTGCCAGCGATACACCTGCAGGTGCGGAGAGAGGGGGCGGGGTCTGTTCGCCATTCGCTGACTCGTATCTCGGCTGGGCGGCTCAATGCCGCGTTGGCTCAACGCTGCTCAGAAATCTATGCAGCGCCCGTTTTTCTCCCAATCGCCATACCGCACCGGATCAAGTCCGCCGCGGCCGCCTATTTCCTGAGGCACCGGGGTTGCCTCGGGAAGCGGCTGCTTCTCGGGGACCAACGGGGCTTCAGCTTCGGGCTCGGGAGTGGGGGTTGTTTGGCCTATCATTGGTGGTCTCGCAACGCACAAATTTTAGTCCTCAGTCACGTGTCTGACAACCTCGCCCCTGCTTTCACCGGTTTCCGCACACTTTCCAAGGCTCAGATCGTGAGTCTTGCGGGAGCTGATGCGGTCGCTTTCGCCCAAGCCCAGTTCGCCAATGACGTGCCCTCGCTGGCCGATGGTCATTGGCAATGGAGCGCCTGGCTGACCGCCAAAGGCCGCGTACTGTCTATCTTTCAGCTGTTGCGAGTGGACGCGCAAACCCTGCTGCTGATCTGCCACGACGGCGGTGCCGAGGCCATGGCCGAGCAGTTGCGGCGCTTTGTATTCCGCCGCAAGGTCGTCATCAGCCATGCCAGCGCGTTGGCAGTGAATGCCGCGCTGGAAGCGCCGGTTTCGGCCCAGGGCGCGCAATTGGCGCAGCTGGCCGATGCCGTCATCGAGCTGGATGTGGGTAGCTCAGCGGTTCCGCGCACGCTGCAGATCGGCTCTGTGTCCGCTGCCAAAGACGAATCCGCTGAATTGGCGTGGCGTCAATCCGACCTTCGTTTTGGCCTGCCCCGCCTGGATGACGCGCCGCGCGAGCAGTGGACGCCGCAACAGCTGGGGCTGGATCGTTTGAATGCCTACAGCGTCAAGAAGGGCTGCTATCCCGGCCAGGAAATCGTTGCCCGCACCCATTTCCTGGGCAAGGCCAAGCGCTCGCTGGCGCTATTGAAATGCGCCTCATTCGCAAATTCCGGTGACGCGATCCAGCACGGTGACAACAACATCGGCACCGTCGCCAGCGTGGCGGGCGCGCTCGCACTGGCCGTGCTGCCACTGGAATTGCCGGAAGGCCCCCTCCTGATCAGTGGCGAGCACGCCAGCATCCAGCCGCTGCTGGAAGGCCTGGCTCGCTGAGACCCTGTCGTGGGGGGGGGGGGGGGGGGGGGGGGGGGGGGGGGGGGGGGGGGGGGGGGGGGGGGGGGGGGGGGGGGGGGGGGGGGGGGGGGGGGGGGGGGGGGGGGGGGGGGGGG